>WFWP01000025.1 GCA_015491055.1 Patescibacteria group bacterium
ACACGCCGGTCACTCCTATCCCTTTCGCAAAAACACCCTTGTACTCATATTCACCGGGACCGTCTATGACAAATAACCGCTTTCCGCTCCTGCTTACACTTTGAATTCCGTTGCAATCATTGTGATGCAAAGACACAAACGCCAAATCCGCCCCGAATTTTGTTTCTTTGAAATCCGACTCCTTGCCAACGGGATTAAACGCAACGGTTAAATCGCCACTTACAAGCTTAATAAATCCGGCTCCGTGATAAGTTATAATCATAATCGCGGATTATACCATATAAATACCATTTGCAACTATAATCCCACTTCGCGCAATTTTTCAATCGCTTTCTTTTGTTCCGCGCTCAATCTTTCCGGCACATTCACATGTACGCGAACAATCAAGTCTCCCGGCTCACCGTTCTTGACGGCTTCGCCCCCGCCTCGTATCTGCACTCCTTGACCGTCTTGAATACCGGACGGTATTTTGACCTTAGCCACATATTCCTGCCTGTAAACTCCGGCGCCCGCGCATTGCACGCATTTATCAGCAGGCACATGACCCAACCCTTCACATTCTTGACAAGCAACATTCACGCTGAAAGTCCCAAAAGGAGTGCGTTGAGACTTATTCACTTTTCCGGAACCGTTGCATTTTTTACATGTTTCCATCTTTCCGTCTTTCGCTCCGGTTCCCGAACATTGCGGACACTCGCTCGGTTTTTGTATTTTTATCTCTTTTTCAACACCCAGCAACGCTTCACTTAACAAAATATTCAGGTCAACTTGTATATCTCTCCCTCGCTTATTTCTCACTCCCGACCCGAAACCAAATCCGCCCATTCCGGAGAATATGTCACTCAAATCAAACTCAAAGTGATGAGAACCCCCCTGCCCGGATCCGAAACCGCCGAAATTTGAAAAATCAAAACCGCCAAAACCTCCGCCTCCATAACCAAACCCTCCCGCGGATCCGAGCATATCATATTGCTTTCGCTTCTGCTCATCACCCAGCGTAGCGTACGCTTCGCTGACTTCCTTAAACTTTTTTGCATCGCCATCTTTTTTATCAGGATGGTATTTATGCGCCAACTTGCGAAATGCGCGCTTTATCTCATCTTGGCTTGCGTTTCTATCCACGCCCAATATCTCATAATAATCTTTTTTACTCATATTTATCGTATCTCAATTAAAGAATAGGCATATTTTAACAATGCGCCGATGTTACGCAAGTTATTGTACGACTTCACGGATTTTGATACGACCCATTAATAAATTAATAAAATTGATAGCATGCTTTTATCCGAATATTTTTCTTCAACTTCTTTTCTCTCCTTTCATATTCCATATCGTCTTCATTCAATCTCTGAAATTCTCTGTCATATGAGGTAATTATGTTTCTTCGCTGTGAAGGTTTGTATGAGATGTATGCGTACGCGTACAATGTCAAATAGATTATTGCCAAATATACCGACAAAAACTTCTCAAACCCATATTGAAATCAATCAATCTTAATTTGCATCACTTTCAAGCAAAACCAAGATATTCTTTTTTCCTTTTTTTAACAAGGCTATTCCATTGGAGAAATGGTGCGTATCAACACGCGCATCAATATCGTCAATTTTGATTCCGTTTATCTTTACCGCCCCGTCGCTTATCAATTTTCTCGCTTGAGTCTTTCCGTTTGCAAGCCCGCCGTCACTTAAAACATCAACCAACGACAATCCCGAAGTAACAACAAAAACGGGCGCCTCCGATTTTAATATATCAATCTCAGACTTGCTTAAATCACTCAATTTTTTATTGCCAAACAATACTCCCGAAGCGTTTTTCACACTGTCGGCGATATCGCGCCCATGCACAAACTTCACAACCTCATACGCAAGAGTTTTTTGCGCAAGTCGCAACCCCGGATTATCACGAGCGCTTTCCAACAATTCTTCAATTTCATCAAGACTCAACAATGTGTATATTTTCAGCAATAAATCAGTTGCGGAATCTTCAACATTAAAGAAGTACTGATACAGTTTATACGGGCTTGTCAAATTTGCATCCAACCATAACGCGCCTTCTTCGCTTTTTCCGAATTTCTTTCCGGTTGCGGGATTTATTATCAAAGGCATGGTTAATGCGTGTATATCCGATTCCCCTCTTGTTTTGCGTATAAAATCAACACCCGCCAAAACATTGGTCCACTGATCGGAACCGCTAATTTGCAAAGTGCAGTTATATGTATCAAAAAGGTGCCTAAAATCGTATGCCTGCAAGATTGAATATGAAAACTCTGTAAACGAAATCGGGCTTCCGGCATCAAGCCTGTTTTTCACTATGTCTTTTTTTATCATACTGTTAACGGTAAAATGTTTGCCCACATCTCGCAAAAAACCTATCAGATCCAATTTGCTTAACCAATCGTAATTGTTTACAACGATAACGTCTTGCTCTCCCAAAATCTTGCGAACTTGATTTGTTATCCCCGACACATTTTCTCTCAGTGTTTTTTCATCAAGCAAAGGCCTTTCTTTGTCTTTGCCTCCCGGGTCTCCAATCATGCCGGTACCTCCCCCCACAACCAATATCGGCTTATGTCCGGCATCAGACAAATGACGAACCAACATATATATCGCCAAATTCCCCACGGTTAAAGAAGGAGCGGTCGGATCAACCCCTATGTAAAATACGCGACGATCACCATCTATTATGGCTTCCAAACTATCGCCGGAAAATTGGTATATAAAACCTCTTTTTCTCAACTCCTCAGACAAGCTCATATGAAACACTATATTAACAAACATGTTCAACGCGGCAACTCCACACGAAGCCGATATTGTGTAAACAGGGCTGAAATAAACGATTGACGCCAATATCTCTATCTCGCAGGAGTTTTCGGCAAAGATTCGCAAGCTATCCCGTCTTTATCTCCATCCAGCCGGTTTACATCTTTTCCTTTTCCTCCGCACCTTTCCATAACATCTTGCGCTTGCGCCTGATATAAAAAGTCGGAACAATTGTACTCATCGACTTCGCAATTCACCACCAGAGGCGAAACTCCGTCAAAGTTTATATTTCCGTATTCATCTCGAATTATCTCACTGCCTTGTAAACCTTTGCCACCCAAAAGCGCTCCCATGTCATAATCGGTATTGTTAATTTCCATTCCCAACGCCCCCAACAAAACAGCTATGGCAACACCCAAAATACCCATTTGCAATTTCTTGCCCCAAAACAGATACAAAAGATATGCCGCTGCCGCCAACAACACCAAAATAACACCTATCCTGACTTTCTTGTTTCCTCTCCACTTGCCAAAACTCATATTGACAATACTTATACATTACGACATATACGCGTTTTTCGCATTCAATTCTTGAATTAAGAGATAATAAAAAGTGACACGACTTTTTGTTCTGCTACCCTTCATCATTTCCACGACTTTTGCAATCGCTTCATCGGCCTTCTCATTATCGGTTACACCGAGTGTTTTGTTAACAAAACCCTTTCTTACACGCGCAAGCTCACTCTTATCGGAAGTTGCCACATAACGAGCGTCCGCCTTTGCCATAGTCCCCGCCAAACGACGACCCAACTCCTCAACCAAATCCATATCCACCTTATCAACATATTTCTTAATGTCTTCAATGTAATTTTGAATGTCAACCATAATTAACAAGTTATCACTTTTAATGTGACACATTATCACATTAAAAATCCATTTTGCAAGCGCAAGCAAACATGTTATACATAAGGGCGATGAAAATAAATGAATTGTTTACAGATTCTTTCTTCGGTTTCCTAATCGGATTTACACTTATGATATCCGTAAGTTTCGGAATTATAATCCTTACGGACATTTTTGCGGAAAAACCGAATTCAAACCGCAACACCGCAACTGATTTTATGCAACCAGAATAATAACACGACATGGATAAAAACTCAGACAAAGACAATGTTATTCCCTTGCGCGAATACGGCAATGACGCCGATTTTCAATTATCGGTAAAAGATGCGTATGATAATATATTGAAACTGGCGGATACAACGATAGCAAAATTGCAAGATGAACTGAAACGAATATCAAACGAAATAATACAACATGAGTCTGAACAAGGTAAAGAACCGTCACACAAACAACAAAGACTTAAACTTGACGACAGATTGATGGAGTGTCAAGACATTACGAACACAATAATATCGTATAAAAGTATTCTCAATCAAACAATAGATAAAATGCCTACTGATGATTACAATAATAAATACACGGTTGACATATACGCATTATCAT
>WFWP01000026.1 GCA_015491055.1 Patescibacteria group bacterium
CCATTATAAAACTTGGACACATTCTTAAAATGAACGAGATCACCGTGTTCACCATGGCGCGCGCTCTCCCTCGCATCGTTCATCACTTCGGTTTTATGTTTTCGCTTACGCATACTCGGGACAAGTATACCATCAAATACCAATCGGCAAAATTTTTTAAGCACATGCCTTACACCCCATTTCACACTCGGTTCACAATTGAGTTTCAAGCTTTTTTGTCGTGTTTACCGATGCAGACAACTCTCCGTTACCTCGCCTTTCAATGTCAAACACATACTTACCGTCATTAACACCCAATTTAATCTTTATATTTTCAGGCATACCCTCCTGAACCAACAAAGAAGATAAAGGTGTAAGAATTTCATACTCTATAAATCTCTTGACAGGTCTTGCGCCATACTGCGGATTATAAACTTTTTCCACAATATCTTTTATTACACTTGCGGGAATTTGCAAACGGATTCCCCGTGTTTTTAATCTGTCTTTCACTTCATTTAACCGCATTTTGGTTACCTCTCCTATATCTTTTTTACTCAATACATTAAATACAAGCACCTCGTCAATTCTGTTCAGGAATTCCGGTCTGAAAAAATCTTTTAGCGCCTCTTCAATTTTCTTCTTCTGCTCATAGCGAATGCGCTCCTCTGTTTGCGTATCCGTATTTGCAAAACCTATTTTTGTCATATTCTGCAAATATTCCGCTCCCAAATTGCCTGTCATGATTATTATCGTGTTCTTAAAATTGACTTTCCTGCCCTTCGCGTCCGTCAATTCTCCATTATCCAAAACTTGGAGTAACAGATTAAATATATCCGGATGCGCTTTTTCAATTTCGTCAAACAACAAAACCGAATATGGTCTATGTCTCACGAGTTCCGTCAAACTTCCACCGTCTTCATGGCCGACATATCCGGGAGGGGATCCGATCATCTTGCTCATAGCATGCCTTTCCATATATTCGCTCATATCCACCCTGATCAAAGCGTCCTCATTGTCAAACAAAAATTCCGCCAACCTTTTCGCCAATTCGGTTTTGCCGACCCCGCTGGGACCCAAAAATATAAAGGAACCCAATGGACGATTCGGATCGGATACACCTGTTCTTGCGCGCATAACCGCCCCCGTTATTGATTTTATTATTTCATCTTGCCCTATTATATGAGACTTCAACTCATCTTCCATGCGAGACAATTTTCGCAATTCATCTTCAAGAATTTTATTTGAAGGCACACCGGAAATTCTCGCAACAATTTCAGCTATATCAGCTTCATCTACCTCTTCTTTTATAATTCTCCGTTCGGACTGCATTTCCTTCAATTTCTTAACATTATCTTTTATGCGTTTTTCCAATTTGGGAATACGCCCGTATCTTATCATTGCCACACTTTCCAAATCCTGAGCATTTTCACTAATCTCCGCCTCTCTTTGCAATTTTTCCAATGTTTCCTTATCTGCGCGTATGGACATATGCAAATCCCTTTCAAGTTCCCATCTCATGTTCAACTCTCGACTACTTTCCCGGATATCGGCTATTTGCTTGTTTATCTTGGCTTTTCTTGCCCTCGCTTTTGCGATACCGGCAACAATATCGCTTTGCAAAGCTTTCTTTTCTATCTCCAAATCACGAATTCTGTTATGCGCCCTCTGCAACTCATCCGGCTTGTTCTCCAAAGACAATCTTGCAAAACTCATGGCCTCGTCAATCACATCTATGGCTTTGTCCGGCAAATATCTGTCCGTAATGTACCTGACCGACAAATCAACCGCCGCTTCCAACGCTTTATCCGTTATGCGAACACCGTGATAAATCTCATATTTCTCTTTAAGACCTCTTAAAATCACCAATGTATCCTCCCTGCTCGGTTCCCCGACATGAACCGGCTGAAATCTTCTTGTCAACGCGGCATCTTTTTCTATATGTTTTTGATATTCGGCGAATGTTGTAGCGCCTATAACGCGAATCTGCCCTCTGGCCAAAGCGGGCTTGAGCATGTTTGCGGCATCCAAAGAATCTCCCGCAGAACCTGCCCCGATTATGGTATGCAATTCATCTATAAACAATATAATATTCCCTTCCGATCTCTCCACCTCTTTCATTAACAATTTCAATCTGTCTTCAAATTCCCCCCTGAATTTCGTTCCGGCAACCAACAGACCTATATCCAAAGAAACAACTTCTTTATCCCTCAAACTCTCGGGCACTTCGCCGGCAATTATTTTTTGCGCCAAGCCCTCGGCTATAGCCGTCTTGCCCACACCCGGCTCCCCCAAAAGAATGGGGTTGTTTTTCTTTCTGCGAGACAAAATTTGCACGACTCTATCTATCTCCTTATCTCTGCCTATTACCGGATCCAGTTTATGCTCCTGAGCGAGTTTGGTTAAAGAACGAGTATATCTTGCTATGGCTCTGTTGCGTCTTGCAATTTGAGACGGGTTTATCTCCCCTTTCTGCATTGCCAAATACACATTTAACACATCCGATCTGCGTATTTTGAATTTTCTCCATATATGCGCCGTATTGCCGGGTTCATCTATCATGGAAATCAATATATGCTCCGTTGATGCAAAACCGTCACCCATGGATTCGGCAAGTTTTATGGATTTCTCAATTATATTTACGGTCTCGGGCGTCAAATATATTTGAAAAGAAGGAGATATAACGCCACCCATATTGCTTTCAAGCGCATCTTCAACCTCCTCTCCCATTGCGACCGTATCCACCTTCAAATATTCAAGTATGGTCAACATCATGCTTTCATCTTGCAACATCATCGCGGTCAACAAATGCAAAGGGGTGACTTGCGTCTTATTGCGCTCTATTGCTATCTGATGCGCTTTATGTATCGCTTCTTTGGCTTTTGTTGTAAATTTATGAAATCCGGGTCCTTGCATATTGTCGTACATTTAGTGTAAATGTCATATAATAATGCCTCAAAAATCAACGATTGTCTATATATTTTCTTTTTAGTGCAAGATGTTGCTCATATGTTTTGCTGAAATAAGTGGTCCCATCTTTGTCTGCCAAATAAAACAACCATTTTTTGTCCCTATCGGCGGGATTTGCCGTCGCTCGCATTGCAGATAAACTCGGAGATCCCAAAGGTCCCGGTGGAAGACCTTTATGCACATATGTATTGTAAGGCGATTGATTTTTCATATCTGATTTTGTTACCTGAAAAGTTCCTTTGTTCATAAGATAAACAAAAGATACATCAACCTGCAACGGCATATCAATGTCCAATCTGTTCAACAGCACTCCCGCAATCTTTCTTCTGTCTTCGTATTTCCACGCCTCCAACTCAACAATGGATGCCAAGGTTACAAATTCATGCAATGTTAAACCTGTTTTCTCGGCATCGTCTTTAACTTCTTCATATTTGTCAAAGAAATTATCCACCATTGTTCCGACTATCACATTGGGAGAAGCATTGGGCAAAAAATAGTAGGTGTCCGGAAATAAATACCCTTCATATTTATTCGCCACATTTACGAATTCCTCCTTGTCAAACTTTATCATCTTTTCTTCCAAAATACTCGCTATATCTTTCACGGTACCTCCCGCGGGAACTCGCACGACAACGGGATCCAAACCATAAGCTCCGATTCTAATACGCTTAACCACCTCAAAAACGGATACGGGGTGCTTGAATATATAATCTCCCGCAAACATTTTTTTATCCGCTCCGTATAATCTTACAATCCATTCAAAAAATGTGGCACTGCGAATCACATTGTTATCCTCCAAATGCTTCGCGATGGCCGATATGTTCATTCCTTCCGATATGCTTATCAAATTATTGGATGGAAAATTTGACGGCGCGCGCACAAAATCAAAATATATGATAACACCGACCACAATGGCTATAAACAACATGATTTTTGATTTAAAATTTGCATTGGAAGTCAAATTGCGCCACACTTCACGCCAAAAGCGCTTAATCTTACTCTCTGAATCAAACGATTCATTAAAAATATCATTTTTATGTAAACCCATACAAAATATACTCTCAATATAATTAATCAATGATATCCATAATCTACAAACTTGTTTAATATGCTCAACAATCAACCGGTCGGTAAATTTGAAGGAGGGGCGGCGGATCGCGCATGCGATTTGTCCATGCCCGGCACCGCGCCTTCTTCACTCGGAAAATGAAATATGGTTGCAAGTTCTTCCGTTGACAAAGTTATCGCAGGTCTCTTATACGGCGCCCTGAAACCGCTCCTCAATTGATATGCCCTGATAAAAGTGTTCATAACTTTTTCATGACTCGGTAAAGTGTAATCTTGCCAAGGGTAAGAACCGCCAAGCGCCACACCGTCCGGAGCAAAGCTGTTAAAGCCGTTATAATTTGCAAACATTTTCACAATGGATTGAATACGCAAAGTGTCATGATGTTCTTTATCCGCATAATACACGCTTCGTATTATACAATCAAATGCCGGCTTTGTGCTTACCCTGTGAACCGCCTCAACTTTTGCCCTGTCTGTCGGTGTCAATAATGCCATACCACGCAACTTCTCATCAGGGTTGCTCGGATCGGGATATTCCGGGCTTTTGTCCGCATATATTTTATCTATCAACTCTTCCGCTTCATTTGCCACATCTCTATCAGATTTTTGAAATAAAATTTGCATCCATATTTGCTCACCTTCACCCGCCAACGCGAACCTTTCCAGCATGTTGACCATTGGATCTATTTTGGTTTCAACCCTATCTGCGTTTTCATGCAAGCCAAAATCATAATATGTTTTAATTGGCAACGCTTCTTCATCGCTCAATTTATATCTCATACCCCATGCAAAATGCGTCTCGGAATTATATGGTAAAACATCTGTATAATCTTCAACCGGCACCATCTTAACCTCAGGGTATTGAGCGTACAAATGCGCTTCAACATGCTCCTTATACCTCTCCCAACACCACAAATACATCTTCACGCTACCCTCTTTTCCCACTATTTCCAAAGAAAACCACGGACGTACGCGACCTTTCCAATACTTGTCAAAACCCGTACCCTCTCCTTGCGTTAACAACAGTCCTTCAAAAAACAACTCCATCGCTTTCGGCGATTTATGCACCGTTTTCGGAACTATCAATTCATACAATTGCCCTTTTTGATCGTCCTGCGCCAAAAATTGCAATTGTATATAATCCAACCACAGATTCCATATTGCATAGATCAATGCTGGAGTAAACCACAACGGAGATGTTACAAACAAAACAACACCTATCGCAAGCAAACCCTCGGGATTTAAAAAAGCGAGAGGAGCCAAAACGGCCACTAACAATAAATAAAAAGCATGTGCTGATTGTATGTCATGATCCGTTGCGTATGAATGTACGCTTTTTAAGTGCTCCTTCACAAAATCAAAAACCTTCATAATTCAAATATGATAGCATACAAATCAGAGGGTATGATAAAAATTAGACAATTTGAAAAATCGCGAAATTTACTTTTCCAATCACTTTTTTTAAATTAAACCCTCAACCCGGAACAATGAAATAAATATGATGCAAGACCGAATAACCTTATTGAAAAGTCAAATAAAATACTTTTTGCGCTTAAAATTGTAAACAAATCAAAACTTCTTTCCTTCCTTAAGCCCTTTATGTGCTTATGCGCGAGTGTTTATAAAATAAGGAAAAGTTTTGCGTTATTCATTCGCATATAAGCTAAGATCAAGGAAAGATTAAGTCATCCTCCTATAAAATGTCTCGGTTGACCCTTTGCGATGTTTTTATTGCAGGAATGAGAAAGAAAGCTTACGGGTTTGGGGTTGAAGCTAAATTTAATTTTTGCGAAAACGAAATATACATGTATCATATAATTTCGCAATTGCGAAGGAGGGTTGCCCGGAATTGGTAACGGACCGCGCTCGAAACGCGGCGCGCCCTTGGCGCTTGTGGGTTCGAGTCCCACACCCTCCGCAAACAAAAAACGAAGACGATGCGAAGCATCGGATGAGTATTTTTGTTCGGAGGGGTGGGATCTCGAAAAGAGGCGCGCGCGAAGCCCGCGGAACGGAGTGGAGCGG
>WFWP01000027.1 GCA_015491055.1 Patescibacteria group bacterium
GAAACAAATAGAAGAGGAAATTCGCAAATATGAAAAAGAATTAAAACAAGTGCAAGGAGAGAAAATGACATTGCAAAATGCAATATATGAACTTGACATATCAAGAAAAAAAACCAATGCTCAAATACTTCTCACTGAAAATAAGATCAAAAAAACAAAAGAAAACATCTTGTCTCTAACAGAACAAATAAATCTGAAATTACTGCAAATAGAAAGAAATTCGAAGGGGCTGGCGCAAGCGTTGCGAAAAATACATGAGGCTGATAACGAAACATTGATTGAAATATTTCTTAAGCACGAAAGTCTTGCGGATGCGTGGATAACCATGGAGTCGCTACGCCGCTTTCAAGAAATTGTGACACAGAAAGTAAATGAATTAAAGGATATAAAAAATCAGTTGGAGGAAGCGAAAAATGAAAAGGAAAAAGAAAAAAGAATTCTGGGCGCAGAAAAGGAAGAGCTTGCATCAAACAAAAAATCCCTTGACATAACACGCCAAACAAAAAGTCGCTTATTAAAATCAACAAAGAACAAAGAAAGCGAGTACCAAAAGATCCTGAGCGCAAAAAGAAAAGCAAAAGAAGAATTTGAAGCGCAAATGGCAAAATTTGAAGCGCAATTAAAATTTGTACTTGATAAAAAATCCATACCGGAAAAGGGGAGTAAAATTTTCACCTGGCCGGTACCTAACAGATACATTACTCAATATTTCGGAAATACAAAATTTGCAAGAAGCGGCGCTTATAATGGAAGGGGACATAACGGTATTGATATTCGCGCGTCCATAGGAACAAGGGTCAACGCGGTTCTTGACGGAGTGGTCAAAGATACCAATGAGAAAGTGTCCCGCTATTGCCAATATGGCAAATGGGTGCTTATTGATCACAAAAACGGGTTAACTACACTGTACGCGCATTTAAGTGAAATTTCGGTTAAAAAAGGACAAAATGTTACAACGGGGCAGAGAATAGGTTATTCAGGAAATACCGGATATGCAACCGGCCCGCATTTGCATTTAACCACATATGCAAGCAAGGCATTGCAATTTAAGCAATATAAATGTAAAACTACCGGTATAGTGGTTAAGGTCCCAATATCCGCATATGAAGGATACTTGAATCCTTTGGATTACTTTTAAGGTACAAGACCATTCAAGAAATCCGCGCGAATTATTCGGCAGTTTTATGTTGTAACAAGGGTATTGTATGCCGCAATTTTTTACGAGCAGTAGTGTCGCACAATATATCTTTTGCGACATTATAAAGACAGAATTAAAGACATTAAAAAAACTTTACTTACTCACTATCACTCTATGATTTCCAAATCGTGTTGTTTCTATATCTTGAACGATAAATCCTGCATTTTGAAGCAAATGCACCACCTCAGATTGCGTATATAAACATACGGCATTATATACGCTATATATCTCGCCATCATCACCAACATCGCAAAAACGTCTTTCAATCGGCTCGCGCGCGCATGTATATCCGCCGGCAAATTTACATTCAACACCGGAAACCGATAAAAATAATTTTCCGTTCGCAATCATATTTTTATACAAACCGTTTATTACACATTCTGCGTCAGGATACGGCACATGATGTAGCACTCTTTGCGATATGGCAATGGCAATATCATTCGGCACCGATATGGCGCACACATTCTCCTGCCCCGCTCCCCGTGTTATATTTTGCGACACTTGGAACATGTCCCTTATGTCACACCTGGTAAAATGCAACTTGTTTTCAATACCCAATACTTCACCCACCCGAGCATAATACTCGCGCAGATCATCAATGTCATAAAGCCAAACATCAAATCCGATTAACGCCAAAATTATTGATACCTTCCCCGCCCCGCAACCTATATTAACGGCCACTCTGCGACCTTTATGCTCAAAAGCATACTTTATAATTTCCTTGTCAAAGCTGTCCAACCTGCCCCTTGAAATATCAATTCCATAATTTGTGGCATGTATATGCTTAAACATTTTCACCTGTCAAACTCTTTTTTTATAAACTCTTGCCCATTCATGTATTTTCTCAACACTTCCGGAATTTTCACAGACCCATCTTTTTGTTGATATTGTTCAAGTATAGCTATTAACGGCCTGCCTGAAAAGGCGGTTGCATCATTTGTGTGTAATAACTTTTTCTCTCCGTACATTGTTTTATAGAATGCATTTATGCCACGCGTTTGGTAATCTGTCATATAATCGCTTGTGTGCGTCTCTCTATACGCATTTTGCCCTGGCAACCATGCTTCAATATCAAATTGTTGATAATCCGGCGAACCTGTATCTCCGGTGCATATTTGAACCAATCTGTAATGCAATCCAAGTTGTTGCATCAAATATTCTTGCAAGCCCACTATAAGTTTCTGCTCGTCGGATCCGGTTTCTGCGGTCGTAAAGCTCTCAATTTCCGATTTATCAAATTGGTGTCCTCGTATCATACCTTTCATGTCTTTTCCGTATGTCCCCGCTTCCCTGCGAAACGCGGTTGAATATCCGATATATCTTTTCGGCAAATCTTTTTCTTCAAGAACCTCATTCATATGATAAGGTGCCATTGTATGTTCCGCACTCGCAACCAAATTCAAGTCTTCCATTTCAATGCGATATGTAGTGTCTCCTTGCACGCGATGTATCGCTTTTTGCACCTCTCTGCGAACCATAACCGGAGGTAACATCGGAATAAACGGCTTGTCCGATAAGTGTGATAATTTCAAATTGTCTCTTACTTTTCTGATAATATCGGTATTGGTAAACACATCAAAAGCGAATTGATGCATAGCGAATTGTAATCTGACCAAATCACCTTTCAAATACCAAAATCTCGCGCCGCTAACCTCCGATGCCTTTTTTGTATCCAAAATATCCAATTCTTCCGCAAGTTCCCAATGCTCTTTCGGATTAAAGTCAAATTCAGGCTTGCTCCCCCATTCGCTCAACACGACATTGTCATTTTCATCTTTACCCACAGGCATACTCGGGTCGGTAACATTTGGCACTGCATATAACAATGTATTGTATTCGCGCATCAAATCACCTAACTTACCTTCCAATTCACGAATCTTATCTTTTACCAAAGACACACTCTCAATCATATCTCGTTTCTTGTTGCCGGAAGCCTTTGCTATTTCGGCGGACACACGATTTTGCTCTGCACGCATATCATCAAGTTCCTTTTGCAATTTTCGTCTTTCGTCATCTAAGAGCAGAAGTCGGTCAATATTAACATCTTTACCTTTGTTCTTGGTGGAACGCTTGACCAAATCAACATTTTCCCTGATGAATTTGATATCCAACATAATGTTATAATACAACAATAATGCAAATGGGACAAATACGAAAATTAAACAAAGATCAATTTCCGCCGTTATTGCTTGAAATACCGGATGCGCCCAAAGAATTGTATTATGAAGGATGCGTTCCGGATTGGTCTGAATACAAATTACTAACGGTTGTCGGTTCACGAAAGTATTCAACATATGGCGCAGATGTTTGCAAAGCACTGATATCCGGATTAAAGGGATACAAAATCGCGATAGTAAGCGGTCTTGCGATAGGAATTGATTCCATAGCGCACAAAACGGCGCTTGAATATGAAATTCTCACCATTGCCGTTCCGGGCTCCGGAATAGACAGATCGGTTTTATACCCGCGATCAAACCGCAAACTTGCGGACTACATAATTGAAAAAGGAGGACTTATATTGAGTGAATATTCCCCACTCACAAAGGCTGCTCTGCACACATTTCCGCGCAGAAACAGAATTATGGCGGGAATGAGTCATGCTACATTGTTAATAGAAGCAGCCGAAAGATCCGGGACACTCATAACTGCCAAGCTTGCGACTGAATACAACAGAGAACTACTTGCGGTTCCGCATGACATCACAAGAGTGACATCAAAAGGTGTTAACAAGTTTATTAAAATGGGAGCAATACCGGTAACTGAAAGCGAGGATATATTGGAAGCAATGAGTATTGAATTTGATACAAACAATACAAATACAAAACTTAATATGAATACTTTATCTGATGATGAGCGGCGAGTTATAAATTTACTGAATAAAAATCCCATGCGGAAAGACGAACTGATACAACGCCTGCAAATGGATGTCAGTCAAGCAAATATATTACTTTCGGCAATGGAATTGAAAGAACTGATTAAAGAAGAAATGAGTGAAGTGAGATTGCAAATTTAACAACAAACATTTTATTTATAGAGTTGAAAACTCGCCTCAAAATGATAACCTGCGCGTTTATGGACAACATAATAAATAATGTACAAGGTTGGGGCAGGTTTTTGGTTGAAGCCGTGCGCGAATATGCGTATAAGAATAATTTGAAATTTGAAACATTCAGTGGTGATTGGGTAATCAGACTTGAAACAAACCCCGCTACTTCGCGAAAACACATAGTTAAATATTTGTTTGGTAATGAGTTTGGATTGAACAATACCGCATCACGAGCGATTTGCAATGACAAATCGGCAACGTATCAAGTACTCACGAGAGAAAAACTGAAAGCTCTGGAACATGTGATACTGCTTCGCCCCGGATCATTGGGCGCGCCGAATAATACTTACGAAATCGCAAAATATGCGCTACACAAATTCGGATACTCGGCAATCATCAAACCAAACAGCGGAAGCGGAGGTGATGATATAAATCATATCAAATCTGAAAAAGAATTAAGAAAAAATTTGGATTATATGTTTTTACGATACAGAGCGCTGACAATTTCCCCTTTTGTAAACATCTCGGCGGAATATCGTGTATGTGTACTCAATCAAAATGCTGAATTGATATATGAAAAAGTAAAAACACAAGATATGCTTCAACATAATTTAAGTAAGGGTGCGGTTGCAAAAGAAATCAAAGATGCGAAATTAAACGAAACATTGGGCAAATTGGCAATACGCGCATCAAAAGCGGTGGGAATAAATTTTGCGAATGTTGACATAATAAACGTATCCGGAAATCTTATGGTTATAGAGATAAACAGCGGTGTAATGTTTGAACACTATTCATCACAAAGTGAAGAGAACGCCAAAAAAGCCATGCGTGTTTACCATAAGGCGCTTGACATGTTATTTGAAAAGTAAAATGTCTTACACTTGATTGATGAGCCAAGACGGAGACTCGAACTCCGGACCTACGGTTTACGACACCGTTGCTCTACCAACTGAGCTACCTTGGCCACGGAACGCAAAACACTGCGTTCAACATAATTTAATTTGTACCTGCGCGCTACCATTTGCGCGCTTGCGATACAAATCCGGAGCCATTGCGCGGGATTGAACCGCGGACCTCACCCTTACCATGGGTGCGCTCTACCTACTGAGCTACAATGGCGCAATGTAATTCTACAATGTTTTTTCAAGATGACAATACTTAGTCTTAGCTTAAACTCCGAACCCGGAAGTTTTCTTTTTCATTATCTATCCTCAATCTTCGCTTATATGCAAATGAATAATGCAAAACTTTAAGTGCAAAAGGATTATATGTTACGGGTTTTTCGGCGGTATCTAAAAATGTTTGCGTAAACTTGACACAAACTATATTATTTGTTATTTTCGGAAACATAACAATCATTGGCATGTTAAAGTTTGATAAAAACAAAAAAATTGCCACAATCATTTTATTGGTATTTTTTGCTTGGGGAGGTGTAAGTTATGTATGGTACACATGCGGAATAAAAGGTTTTTGCGAACGAGACAAAATTACAATTAAAATTGGTATTGGTAACAAAATGATTGAGATTATAAAGAATAAATAAGAAATATGTTCAGAAATCCAATCACACAAGCATATGATTTAACGGATGCCACTTGGGAAATCATAATTATGCTATTTGTATCTTTTATACTTGGATGGCTTTTTTGTTATTTTTGGACAAAAAGAACTGCTACAAACAATTCAAATACGGAATCGCAGGATAGGCCCGGTAAATTTGCGGGTGTATCAAGAGATGACTTAAAAATAGTGGAAGGTATAGGACC
>WFWP01000028.1 GCA_015491055.1 Patescibacteria group bacterium
ATATTTTGTTCACGCTTCGCGTTCCAAAATATTAAGCGACGCGACCCCGTCGGCGCTTCCGCTCCACTCCGTTCCGCGGGCTTCGCGCGCGCCTCTTTTCGAGATCCCACCCCTCCGAACAAAAATACTCATCCGATGCTTCGCATCGTCTTCGTTTTTTGTTTGCGGATGGTGTGGGACTCGAACCCACATGGGCGGAAGCCCGCTTGTTTTCAAGACAAGTGCCTTACCAATTCGGCGCAACCCTCCGTGTGAACGGAATGATAGCAAATTTTACACAAAATGCTAATATGTTGCCTGTGAGATATTTGGGTATAGATTACGGCGCCAAGAAAGTCGGTGTTGCAATAAGCGATGAATCCGGCGTTATTGCGTTTCCGTTATGTGTTTTGAATGCGAAACATCACTTGATTGATAAAGTTTTGGAATTGATATATGAACGAAATGTTGGCGTTGTGGTTATCGGAAAGTCCATGAATTTGAAAGGAGGATTAAATGAGATTGCAATTCATGCAAAGAAATTCGGCAATGCGTTAAAAGATAAAGTGGGAGACGCCGTTAAAATCGTTTATCAAGATGAGCGTTTAAGCACAAAACAAGCCGCTTCGGTTCCTTTTATTATTGTTGGCAGGGGAGATATCGCCAATAAAAGAAAGAAGAATCGCGTTTCAAATGCTTGCAATCCTGTTGATGCAAGTGCTGCTGCGATTATTTTACAAAGTTTTTTAGACAAACATCGGTATGTGCGTTAAGATTGATTTGCGTTAATATATTATATTATGTTGAATTATAAAATAGAGTATCCACACTATGACAAAAGAACAAAAATCGGAAATATCATATGAATATTTTACAAAACTTGATATTCGTATCGGCACAATAGTATCTGCTGAAAAGGTTGAAGGTACGGACAAGTTGATAAAATGCAGTGTGGCGCTTGGTGAAGACGAGCCGCGTACGGTCGTTTCTGGACTTGCAGAGAGTATTGATCCGGAGGACCTGGTGGGAAAACAGTGCCCATATGTGTGCAATCTGGCGCCACGTGTAATTCGCGGCATTGAAAGTCAAGGTATGATTCTCGCGATTGAGACTGATAACGGTTTTGTTTTGTTGCATCCGAATAAAGAAGTTGAGGCGGGAACTTCCATAGTATAGGCGTGTACACATATTGGCTTTACGATATGTTTTTGCGCATTTATTGTTGCACAATGTTTGGCGGAGTCAAAAACAAATTGGTTGATTACTTGGCTGGGAAGCACGGACGAGTTTGGCTTGGTATCATTTCTTTTACCGAATCCATATTTTTGCCATTCCCTACCGATATTTTCATGATGCTTACCTTATTGGTAAGAAATAATGCAGAGAGATGGGTATATTACGCGACATTAACCACAATAACTTCAGTTTTGGGGGGAGTTGCGGGATATTTACTGTCATTTTGGTTATTTGATGTTTTCGGGTATTCATTCATATCTTTGCTCGGACTGGAAGCGCAATTTGATCAAACTCGTTTGTATTTGGAAGAGAATGTATTTATTTTCACTTTTATCGGCGCGGTAACTCCTTTACCGTTTAAAGTGTTTGTTATTGCTGCGGGATTTATGAAAGTGAATTTTTTGACATTTCTATTAGCTTCTGTTCTTGGCAGAAGCGTCCGTTTATATTTTGGTGCATGGTTGGTGCGCAAATACGGGAAATGGGGAATATTGTTTGCGAGAAGATATACTCCACATATTACGATTATGTCGCTCATAATCTTGATCGTATATGTGCTTGTTCAAATTTTGCAACCGTGAAGATTTGCATATAAGTGAGAATTTAAGAAAGAAAAGTTACAGATGCAAGAGTAAATAACTTCACACACAACTCGCAACAACACCTCTGCCGCAATGTAAAATCGCCAAACAATTCGCTCCGATGAACAATATCAAATACCAAACTTTTTCCTTCCTTAAACCCTTCAATACTTTATAACTAAAATAGTGTTTCAACCGCGCAATCGAGCTTAAAATTTCAAGCGAATTTCTTGAACCGGGAAATTTTTATAAAAATTCATATTCATTATAATGGTATTGTACCAAGTTATATTTTGTTGATCGGGCTAACTTTTGCGGTTTTGCGCTGAAATGAAAATGTTATTTACTTGTTTATAAAGTTATCCATCATTGTATTATTTGTTGTATACTGTACGCATATGCACAGCTTAAAACGGTGGTATGTTGACGCTTTTCCTCCTCCCGATTTTTTAACAATGCCCGCCGCTGCGCTTGATATATCCCCGAATTCAATAAAATACCTTGAAGGTGACTACACATCGGCGGGTTGCGCTTTAGGTTCGTTTCAGGAGGTTTTTTTACGGTCGGGAGTTATAGTGGACGGCAAGATATCCGATATGGAGGAATTTGTAAATTCTCTTAAAAAAATAAGGGAGGTTTCAGAAAAAGAGTTTTTGCACATTTCCATTCCGGAAAACTCAGTATATTTGTATTCAGTGACATTAAAAGACATTCATGATGCTGATGATATTATGTATCAGATTGAATTTTCATTCAATGAACATGTACCGGTGTCCATAAATGAGGTTTGGTATGACTTTGATATCGTTAACAGAAATTCTGCAGGTGTTTTGGTTAGTGTTACCGCCGCTCCCAGGCAGGTTGTTTCCGAATATGAGAGGGCTGTTATATCTGCGGGCTTTTTTCCGAAAGCGATTGAGTTGGAGACATACGCTGTTGCAAGAAGCGTGTCCGATAAAACGCATGAAAACGCGTCCGGTATTGTTATGATTATTGATATGGGTTATAGTCGCGCATCAATAATAATAGCAAAAAATGGAATACCGATTTTCAGCATAACCGTACCCGGAGGCAGTAAGTCGGTTTCCGATGTTGTGTCGGAATGCAAGGCGCAATATATGTTTTGGGATACTCGTACCAACTCGAGAGGTAAACGAATTGATAGAGTGAAAGAGGTTTTGGTTACCGGAGGTAGCGGGAGATTGATATTGGAACCATTGAAGCGCGAATTGCAAGTTGATATAAAGCTTGCGAATGTGTGGCGGAATTTGTTTGATACGGATATGTATATTCCCGCCATTCATGAAAAAGAATCTCATTCAATGGCAACACTTGCGGGATTATTGCTTAAAAATAAAGAATGATATATGTCTAATTTATTGTCACCGAAAAGAAAGCATTATTTGTTATGGATGAGGCGATTCAGAATTGCTTATACTTTCTTTGTGTTGTCCGCCTTCTTTGCGTTTATTGTATCAGCTTCTTTTTTGCCGATATATATTTATACGAAAATAATTTCCGAAGACACCGTAGCAGATTCAAACGGTAGTGGGGTGGTTTACAATTCTTCCAAAAAAAATTTAAGCATTCAAAGAAAAGAATTAACCAATGAGTTGAGGAAAATCAAAAAAAATTTGGACGCCGCGTACACTGCCGGTAGTATCGTATCGGCGCTTGATATTTTGAATGAGATATCGGATATATCAAATTCAATTGGCGGTATTGATATTAGGTTATTGAATATTGAAGCGCATTTGCCTCAAGATGTATATGCGGTTCGTTTGTCGGGAGTGTCTCAACGTAGAGATGATATAGTGACATTGAGAGATATGTTTGAGAACTCAAATATGTTTTCGGTAAAAAAATTCCCATTGTCAAACTTGACACCCAAAGGGGATATTTACTCGTTTGTAATAGAGTCTACCGTTCCTTTTGATTATAATAATCAATAATTTGGTTTTTACAGGGAATATGACAAATATTGGCAAATACAAAATATACATATTTATCATCTCATGTTTGATTGTGTCACTGTCAGTATCGGTTTTGTATTGGGTCGGATTTGTTGAGTATTCTCTTAGAAAGACAATGGAGGAATCGGTCCGCATAACTGAAATATCGCAAGAAAACAAGGTTAGGAACTTGCGCAAAGAGTTGCGCAACTCAAAAGAGATTATAGATATTTTGCAAAAGACAACTTTGACGCAACATGAGG
>WFWP01000029.1 GCA_015491055.1 Patescibacteria group bacterium
TATATGAACGCACTCATATATTCTTCTGCAACAAAGAAGAAGCGCAACAAATACTGCAAACAAATGAAACCGACATTGTAAAATTGCTTTCAATGATAAGAAATTCGGGCGTCAAAACGGCGGTCATTACAGACGGTCCCAACGGAGCATACGCGCAAGATGATTCGCATATTTATAAAGTACCCATGTACCCGGATCCCGCGCCACCGATTGACAGAACCGGGGCCGGAGATGCGTTCTCCGGAACCGTTACCGCGATGCTTGCCAAGGGTATGATTTTGAAAGAGGCATTATTGCGGGGGCCCGTAAATTCCATGAGTGTGGTACAACACATAGGCGCCCAAAAAGGATTGTTATCCACCAAAGAGTTGGAGAAATATTTGTCCGAAGCCCCGAAAGAATATATAATTAAGATCATATAAGTTTTATGTTATCTTTCAAATTGGCAGATTATTTATTGCAGTAATAAACAAAGTATGTTTTTTATAAAATTCAGACAAACAAAAAATCAAAAAGGATTCACATTGATAGAACTTTTGGTGGTTGTTGCCATAATAGGCATGCTGTCTTCCGTCGTGCTCGCTTCAATGAGCACCGCTCGTCAAAAAGCCAGAGACGCAAGACGAATGGCGGATGCAAAAGCGTTGCAAACCGCTCTTGAATTGTTTTACGATAACGGTAGCACATATCCCGCAGCGCCAAGCGCGGTTGAAATTACGGAAGCGAGTCCTTTGGGAGTATTAACACCGGATATATTGAATGAACTGCCTTCCGACCCCATATATACCGGAGCGAACAATTATCATTACGGAACAACCAATCCGGTCACGGGATATGCCATAGCCGTAAAAAAAGAGATTGGAGGATGGTGTCAATTTAAGGAAAGCACCGGATTTGCCCCGTTTGACAATGCCGGATATCCGTTGTGTGGTCAATAAACGAACCAAGTTCGCCTTCCGTAAAACACAGAGTCGGATAATTTCTCATCAAAAATCGTTGTGATTTGCTCGTAAAATCACAAAAAGTGAATCGGTATCGATATAACGAAATCTTTCTCCTTTAACTCTCATATACCGTGAACGCGAGGATGACGCAAACTTTAACCTTCCGCAAATGTAATTGCGGCATTTACCATATCCACATGGGTCATCTTGTAATGTTTAAACAATTCTTCTCCAGTGCCGGATTGCCCGAATTTATCCCGAACGCCTATAAATGCCATTCTTTTTGGCATATTTTCGGATAATAATTCCGCTATCGCACCTCCCAACCCACCGTAAATTTGATGAGATTCTGCCGTAATTACGAAGTCAACTTTGCTTGCGACATTTAGCAAGGTGCTTTTATCCAGAGGTTTTATTGTATGATTGTTAACCACAATTACACCAAATCCTCTGCTTGCCAATTCTCTGCCTGCAACCAACGCTTTATGCACCATGGTGCCGCATGCAATGATTGCCACACGACTATTGCGCGAGTTTTTGGTCGGCGGTTTACGATTTTCAATACAGTCAACTTGCGCAGTATTATCCCACAGTATTACAGACTTACCTATTTCAAATGGTGTGTCAGCAGTTGTTATTACAGGTGTTTGTTCTCTTGCAAGTCTTAAATATGACGGATTTTTTGTATTTGCGATGGCAACAGTCGCTTTTTCGGCTTCAAGCGCATCGCAAGGCGCAACCACCTCCATTCTCGGAATCACACGCATCAACGCCATATCTTCAAGCGCCTGATGGGTACCCCCATCCGGACCAACAGATAATCCGGAATGACTACCCGCAATTTTAACGGGTACATCGTTGTAACAAATCGTGGTTCTTATTTGTTCCCAATTTCTACCACCATTGAACATGGCATAACTTGAAATAAACGGTATTTTCCCCATTGCCGCAATTCCGCTTGCACAACTTGCCATATGTTGTTCCGTCACTCCCGTTTGTATAAATCTGTCGGGGAATTTTTGCGCGAACCAATGCATCCTAACACTCTCGGTAACATCTGCGCATAAACCCACCACCTTCTCATTGATTTCTGCCGCTTTTACCAAACCCTTTCCAAAACCGTCTCTCAACGGCGCTTGTTCCACATCGGAATCAAAGAGTTTTGGGTTTAGGTTCAAATGTTTATTTAACATATTTATTATAATTTTTAGTTCTTAATTTTAAATTTTTTAAATAAATTTCAAATTTCAATTTTTAAAGCTATAAGTTAAATATATGTAATAATTATTTTTTTCAAAATTCAATATTTAAGATTTATTTATAAAATTAAAAATTACAAAATTTAAAAATCCTTTTCAAGCTCCATCAAAAACCGCCTTGCCTCCTCTTTATTCGGCGGTTTACCGTGCCATTCGGGCTTCCTCTCTATCTCTTTCACTCCCTTTCCCGGCACGGTTACCGCAATAAGGACACTCGGCTTATTATTTACATTCTTTGCCAAATCTATTGCCCCATGCAATGCATCAAAGTCATGACCGTCAACCTCTTGAACATGCCAATTAAAACTTTCCCATTTGTCTTTAAGAGGTTCCAAGGGCATTACTTCATGTGTGTATCCGTCAATCTGAATATCATTTCTGTCAATTATCGCAATTAAATTATGCAATTTTTCCTTACCGGCATGCAACACGGCTTCCCAAACTTGTCCCTCATTAAGCTCGCCGTCACCCATAATGCAATAAAAAAATCGCCCGGATTGATTGCCAAAGTCCATACGATCCGCAATCGCCATGCCAAGCGCTTGCGAAAGCCCGCTGCCAAGGGGGCCGGAACTGGTCTCAATACCCGGTAAAAACTCGCGATGAGGATGCCCTTGCAAGCGACTGCCGAACTTCCGCAATGTCCATAACTCTTCAATGTCAAAATACCCCGCATGCGCCATTGTTGCATAAAGAACCGGACAAATATGCCCGTTACTCAATATCAGTCTGTCGCGACCTTCCCAATTCGGTTTTTCCGGTTTATGTTTAAGTATGTAAAAATAAAGTAGTGTAAAAACATCAGCCATACCCAACGATCCGGCGGTATGACCGCTTCCGGCAATCGCAAGCATGCGAACAACATCTTTCCTGATCTCATTCGCTTTGTGCTTCAATATTTCTCTTACCGCTTCCGACAACATGCTCAAACATACAAATAAGCATTATTCATACTCAACTCGGAAGGGCTCGGCAATTGGTTATCATCACCTCCTCCTTTTGGCCAAACTATAAACATAATCACCAATGCCAAAATCGCTATGGCGACAAGAACCGCAGGTACCTGCCTCTCATCTTTCGCAAGACCCAGTTTTAACACCAATTTGGTTAGAAACGATTGTTGCATAGTACTACAA
>WFWP01000030.1 GCA_015491055.1 Patescibacteria group bacterium
ATGTAATACTTTCGCGCATAAAATTTACAAATAAATCGCCACATGCAAAAATTACCATGCAAAGTGAGCGAACGCTTTGTTGGCCTCCGCCATTTTGTGTGTATTTATTTTCTTTGTAATCGCCTCCCCTTCTTCTTTGTATGCCGCAAGCAACTCATCCGCAAGACGCTCTTTCATGCTCTTACCGCTTTTTGCGCGCGCCGCGGATATTATCCATCTGAACGCCAAAGACAACTGCCTCTCCGGACGCACCTCAACCGGAACTTGATAATTCGCACCTCCAACTCTCCTACTTCGTACCTCCATTTTAGGTTTTACATTTGAAACCGCAGTGTCAAAAACCTCTATCGGATCCAAATTGCCCTTACCGTTTTCATCTTTTGTGTTTTTTATAATATCAAAAGCGCCATATACAATCTTGCGCGCAATATCTTTCTTTCCGTCAAGCATCACATAATTTATAAACTTCGCAACATCAACCGAACCGTATACTCTATCGGGTTCTATTTGCCTTTTATTTTTTATGGGTCTTCTCATATTCTTAAGATTACTCTCTCGCATGCGCGAGATAATTTATTCACCTTATAATTATTTATTATTCTTTCGGCTTCCTTGCTCCATATTTACTACGACCTTGTTTTCTGTTTGCGACCCCTTCCGCATCAAGTTTGCCGCGTACGATGGTGTAGTTAACACCTATATCTTTAACACGCCCGCCTCTTACCAAAACCACGGAGTGTTCTTGCAAATTATGACCTTCCCCCGGTATATAAGCCGTTATCTCCATTCCGTTCGTTAAACGCACACGAGCTATTTTTCTGATCGCGGAGTTCGGCTTGCGAGGAGTCTTTGTTGTAACTTTGGTGCATACGCCTCTTTTGAAAGGTGACACATATTTTGTAGGTTTATTTCTTAAAGAATTAAACCCGCGCCTCAACGCAAGAGTGCTACTACCTTTCTTTGCCTTTCTTCTCGCTCTTTTTACCAATTGATTTATTGTCGCCATAAATTAACACTTACAATAATGACCGCAAATATACTATAAATAAAATCTATTTGCAACACCGATGATAAATTATGAAACATCGGCGCAAGATGCAAAGCGATAAATTCTCTCGCTTATATCTTCCGGTAAATCCGACACGCCCGCAATCATCATCACTGGATCGGCGCAATTACACAAAAGCGTATAAGACAATTGCAACAGAGTCGCCTCTATAACGCTATCGCTTCCAATGGAAGCATTCTCTTTTTTGCAAATCCTTTGCAGATCTTTTTCCGCGCAACCCAAATCAAACTCGGGATAAACGGCACGAGACACATACCATGCGGTTTGCAATATTATCGCCGCCAAATCTTCATGCTTTTCATACTTATTGCACAAAGACACATCTATAATTGCCAGCCACATCAACATGTACTGCGCGGTTTGATGCAACAAGTAAACGGATTGAGTTTGTCTGGGAAATTTACGCACCAAATCCAAAAGATGCATTTGCGCGTATGACACATGAGTATGCGCCGAGAAAGCTTCAAGAAGAATAATATCTTTCGGAGTTTGCTTGTCACGACCCTTATTGCGGAACGCTATTTGAGATAAAATTGCGTTAAACAATCTTGTTGTATACTGCCCGTTGCCCAAGTCATGAACCGCATGCCATTCAAGTAAAAACATTGCGCGAGTCGCAACCTGCGCATCTCCATACGATGCATGCCTGCGTTTCTCGGCCTTGCTCGCCCCTTTTCCGGAAGCAACTTTATATAAATGCAATAATGCCTCCTGAGGCGCCGTATGCAAGTCTGATAAGACATCGTAAATGATTTTCGCGTCTTTTTTAATTCCGCCAATCATGCGAAGCTTGTCAACAAAATCCTCCATAAACATATCTTCCAATATTCTCATCATTCTAAATCCGTCGCGCATAATATGTTTAAGCAAATCGTCACTGTCTAAATTTGCAATCTTTTCAAATTCTTTTCTTTTTGACGGATCGTTCTTGATTTGAGAACGCATCAATTCAACCGGAGACTGCTTCCCGTCTTTGCCGGGAAAATAATTCCAAACAGACATAAAAATTTGCAAAATCGCTTGCTCATCTTCATGGC
>WFWP01000031.1 GCA_015491055.1 Patescibacteria group bacterium
ACATCGGCTCGGTTCTATTCTCGGTCATACCGACGCATCTGTTACGCGAAAACTTAAACAATTTATTTGAAAATAAAAGCACGAATAAGAATTTCATATCTGAAACATACGCATTGCAAATTCCGTTGCGAGACAGAATATCAAATTATAAAAATATAATAAGAGAATCTTTTGCAAAGAACAAATCCGTAATTATGGTCGCTCCAACAATACAATCTTCGCAATATCTATATGATACACTTTCCGAGCGTTTGGAAGATCGCGTTTTTACACTGTCATCAAAAATTGACGGCAAACAATACAAACGCATATTTCAACGCATGCACCTTAATGAAAAATCAGTCACATTGATATCAACGCCCAAATATGCTCATTTATTCCGTGATGACATTGATACAATCGTAATTGAAAATGAAACTAATTCAGCTTATAACACATTGAAAAAACCGTTCATAAATATGGCGCATTTCATTTCCATATACGCAAATCTTATTAAAACAAAATTGATACTTGCAGATACCGTACTATCCATGAAAACTCATTCGGGACTGTTAAACGGAAATATACTCGCATTAAACGCATTGAGTTTGAGAACGCGTGACAAGGTAAATATGAGAATACTGGATATGAGACAAGACAAATCGGCGCAAACCCCCGTTAATCCGACAAAGGAGATAAAACATGAAAAACCTAAACAATCTTTCCAAACAATTTCAAATCGATTGCGCGCGCAAATACAAAAAGCTGTGTCCCAAGAACAAACGGTATGCATACTGTGCCCGAGAAGAGGTTTGGCTCCTTTAACCGTATGCGCAGATTGTAAAACCACAGTAACATGCAATGTGTGTGATACACCCGTAACGCTCATAACTAGTAAAAACAAAAGCTCATGCACGGAAAACAAAAGAGTATTTATATGTTATACATGCGGTAAAACAAAAGATGCAAATACCGTATGCAAATATTGCCGAGGGTGGAAATTTAATATGCTGGGAATCGGTATGGAAACCGTTGAAAATGAATTAAAACAATTATTCAAAGGTGTCCCTATATACAAAGTAGATAAAGAGAGCGCAAAATCCGATCAAATCAAGGAAAAAACAATGAGCGATTTTTTTGAAACCGGAGGAATACTTCTTGGGACTTCGGCAATGTTTCCGCTTTTACTGAATAAACCGAAAATATACTTGACGGCCGTTTCGTCACTGGATGCAATGCTGTCAATACCCGGATTTGATATTGATGAAAAAGTATTTTCGCTTTTATTGCAAATGCGAGAAATATCGCATAAGTTCGTATATGTGCAAACCAGGATGCCAAGTAGAGATGTGCTGACATTTGCACAAAACGGAGACATAGCGGAATTTGTGCGAAATGAACTTAAACTGCGCAAGACCTTGGATTATCCACCATATACAACTATTGTGAAAATCACAAGTATAGGTAGTAAAAGGCGAATTATACAAAATTTCCAAAGCATACTGCCTGCCATTGAAAAATATAAACCCAGAATATTTCACCAATTTGAAAAAACAAGTTCCGGTAAATTTGCTTTGAGCGCACTGCTTCGTATCAAAGACTATCCAAACGAAGATTTATATGAATTATTAAAAAACGCACAAACCGTGTTTGATATAAAGGTGCAATAAAATAAAAACAACCGCCACCATTACACTTAAAACAAATCTCGCTGTAAAAAGCAATCCGATTGTGCGCCGGGTTGGATTCGAACCAACGAAGGCAAAGCCGCTTGGTTTACAGCCAAGTCCATTTGACCACTCTGGCACCGACGCAAATCTGTCGTGATAAGTGTAGCAGATTTTAATAATTCTTCAACTGCTCCGCATATTCGTGGTTGCGTATTTTTTCCAATGCCTTTGCTTCTATCTGTCTTATTCGTTCACGCGTTACCCCAAATACCTTGCCCACCTCTTCAAGTGTGTGACACACGCCGTCCGCCATACCGTTCCTTAATTCAAGTATCTTTCTTTCTTTAGGAGATAATTCGTTCAACACTTGTTTTAGTTGCTTGTGCAATATACGTTTAGCCGCGCCACGATCCGGACTTTCTATACTTTCGTCAGTTTGAAAAGAGCCGAGAGTGCTTTTGGTACCGTCATCATCATGTCCGACCGGAGCTTCCAATGAAAGGGTCATTTGATTGATCTTTTGTATATGATATATTTTGTCAACCTCCATGCCCATTTCCACGGCTATCTCCTCCGGTAACGGCTCCCTTCCAAGATGCTGACTCAATTCTCTCAATTTTTGTTTATACTTGGCAATCGTTTCCACCATATGTACCGGTATTCGTATCGTTCTGCTTTGATCCGCAAGAGCGCGCGTAATCGCTTGCCTTATCCACCAAGTTGCGTAAGTGGAGAATTTGTAACCCTTTGTATAATCAAATTTATCAACCGCCTTAAACAATCCCAAATTTCCCTCCTGTATCAAATCAAGAAGCGTCAAATCCGCGGACCTGTTGGCATACTTCTTTGCAATGGAAACCACCAAACGCAAGTTTGAGCGGGCCAATAAATTTCTGGCTTCGTCATCACCTTCCATGATCCGCTTTGCCAATTTTATTTCTTCTGAAGCGCTTAACAAAGGGTATTGCCCTATCTCACGCAAATACATTTGCACGGAATCACCCCCTCCTTCCCTACCTTTCAATCGCTTCTGTTCAAGCACCGCGTCAACATTCGCATCATCGCTCAACATGTCACTTCCTTCAAGAACATCAATCCCCGCAACCTGGAAATCATCATAAAGTTGCTCCAAAAAATCAACATCATCCTCAACCGTGGGAAAGCATCTTAATATCTCATCATATGTGATATAGCCTCTGTTTTTTCCTTTATCTAAAATCTTTTTCCTCTCTATTTGCTTTTGCTCTTCAGTCAAACGAGCAGGACGAGCATCAGCGCCCCTGCGCGACACCCTGTTCTCGGTATCCTTCTTCTTATTCTTTGTTTTACTTTTACTCACCATAAAAATCAATCACGCAAAAAACGCTCAAACTTCTGAAAATATATATCTTTTTTGCAAATTTGCAAGTTTTATCGCCCAGACTAAAACCCGAACCCGGAAACTTTCTTTTTCATGCCCGTAATAAAAACATCACAAAGGGTCAACCAAAACATTTTATCGTACAATGACTTAATCTGTCCTTGATCTTCGCTTATGTGCAAATGAATAATTCAAAACTTTTCCTTATTTTCAACCCTTGTGCGAATAAGCACATAAAGGGTTAAAGGAGGAAAAAGTTTGGTGTAGCTCATCGAAGCGATATTATACATTAACTACATTCTGTCCGGAGCGTCTATTCCGAGAAGATATAAGCCGTTCTTCAAGGTATTCGCCACGGTTTGTGTAATTGCGAGTTTGTAATTCTCCGCATTCGTGCCGTCCAATATCTTTTCTTTGGCATACCAACTATTGTATGCGCTCGCCAATTCATTCAAATAATTTGCCACATGATGAGACGAATACTCAATCACCGCGCGCTCCGAAATTTCCGGAAACCTGTACAAAAGTCTCTCAACAAGCGTTGCCTTCCAATTATCGGGTACGTTAAAATCATATATATCATAATTGAAATTCGCATTTTTAATCAATGATAAACAACGAGCGTATGTATACTGCAAATAAGGACCGGAATTTCCTTCAAAGGATAATGATTTGTCCATGTCAAAAATTATATTTCTACCCATGCTAACCTTTGCTATAAAATATTTTATTGCGCCTATCGCAACTTGTTGAGCATATTCTTCCGTTAATTTGCCTCCCGACGCCCTTGAATTTTCCATTGCCGATTCCTTCACGGAATTTATCATATCAATGGCAAGGGGCGCCCCGCCATCACGGGAAGACAATTTTCCGGTTGTAAGAGATAATCTGCCATGTTGCAAAAAACGCGACTTTTTCGCCCATTCTTTATTTATACACTCCGCCGATTTTTTTAACAACTCAAAATGTTGCTTTTGTTCAATATCCGTAATCGTAACCGACTCGTCAAAAGAATAATTGTCAAATTTTATTTTCAAAAGTCCGGTATCTTTTGCGAGATAAGTTCCAAAACCTGCTGAGTTAATGTAAACATTGTCAAAGAGGCCGTATTTTGATCCTCTGAAAATAACCGCGCCGTCAGATTCTTCAAAGACTTCGGGGATATTTTGTCTTATAATTTCTTTCCCAACTGTTTCGGCTTCAGTTTCAAAAACAAGTTTATCAAAATGCGAACCGAGCAATTTTGTAATATGTAAAAAATGATCCAATGAAAGTTCTTTGCCTATTTTATATATGGCAAATTCTTTCGTTTGTTCCTTTTGCAAATATATATTTTTGTTTATCTCGTCTATGCGCTTTTTTGCATCTTCATTTTCTTTATATGCTCTGACGCCGGCAACATACGCTTCGCCCAACTTTTCTATATCAAGTTCATTCTCCCAGCCGTAATGCATAATTCCCCAAACCGCCTTTGCTATACCGGGAGAGACATCGGATGGAAAAGAAAGGGTGATAACATGAGCTCCCGCATTCTTTATTATTCTTGCAAGTGACTCTCCGTAAGTATTGTTTACAAGATGCCCTATATGAAACGGCTTGAAAAGATTGGGCGAACTGTGCTCCACCAGCACGGTCTTTCCTTTAAGAGTGTCCACGCTCCCCCATGCACCTCCGGCTTTTAACGCTTCCTTTATACCGCTTGAAAAAAAATTGTTTGACAAATAAAAATTTATAAAACCCGGACCTGCCACTTCCGCGCCCTCAATAAAATCATGCTGCGGTAAATTTGCAACAATATCACTTGCCAAACTTCTCGGATTCTTACCAATCTTCCTCGCAAGTCGCATTGCGATATTGCACGCATAATCTCCATGATTTATATCGGAAGGATGTTCCAAGTCAATGTCTTTGTCCGGCACACCATCAGAATTTATTCCGATCGAAGCTAACGCTTGTGTAAGCAATTTTGTAATTATAACTCGTATATTCATAAACGATATATTACATGCGCATCATAATAATACCT
>WFWP01000032.1 GCA_015491055.1 Patescibacteria group bacterium
GAGTGGAGGTTGTTATAGGTGATAACTGAAATATATTTTAGCGTAAGACCATTATAACGAATACGAATTTTTATAACAAATTTCCACACCCAAAAAATCCGTTTGAAATTTTAAACGCGCAATCGCGCGGTCAGTTGCAATGCTTTTTCCTTCCTTAAATCCTTCAATATTTTATAAGTGAAGGTTTAAAGAAATAAAAAGTTTGGTATGACTCATAGTAGCGAATTGCTTGGCGATTTTACGTTGTGGCAAAGGTATTGTTGCGAGTCGTATGTAAAGTTATCTGTTCTTGTACTTATTTGTAATGTTCTATATGTGGTGATATTGATATCGCAATTAAGTGAATTGTTTATGACACACATATATGGAAGAAGCGCTTATGTAAAATCGGACGCGCATTCACCCAATTTCGCTTTCATCTACGCTGTAATCTTGCAGATAAGTAAAACGCAGAACTTTCCCTTGTTATTTCATAAGTCGGTGTTCTTATCATTGCTATGTTCGCGCGAGTGAAGTAACAGAGTAGAGGTTGATGTGCCAACTCTTATTGCATGCAAAATCATACTTGATATTGCATAAGGTGTTATATTTATAAATCGTATTGTTTTATTTACATTTTAATTTTTGCATGAAGCGTGGTTATGTTATACTTTAACTTATAAAAGTGGTAAATTTGCTTTATGCGTAAAAAGATAAACAGTGAAGATATTGATGAGGTTTTGATGGCCTTGGCTTGCATTGATAATATAAAGGATATGAGATATTTTACATATGATTTGTTTACCGAGAAGGAATTACACTTGATTTCAATGCGTTGGAAAGCGGTTAGAATGCTTAAAGGAGGATTTTCTTATTCTCAAATAACGAGCGTTACCGGATTAAGTTCGGCGACGATAGCGCGATTGGCGAGGAGACTGCATGATCGTGTTAACGGGTTTGATATAGTTTTGAATGAGTTGTTATGATACATTGCAAATACGGTTAAACTTACTTTATCGCATTAAAGTAATTCGCAATCTTAATATCAAATCTTTGTGTAAATTATATTGAATTATATGTGGTGAATTTTTGTACTTGCATTTGTTTTAACACATAATTCCACATTCAAATGTAATGTCATTGTTTCCTCGACTCATTGTACCATATCATGTTTATGCTCCCTTGATGTGAGAGAAAAATGTATGCCTACATAATTTTGCGAGTAGAGTTTTGCATATATGTATATGTGTGTATGTAATGAATTATTAATGTTGCAAAGGGTAATAATTGTTTTACAAACATCATATTAAACCGAATGGAAGTTGATACGAAAATCTATATTTTTTGTACGGTATAACATTGCGACCGGTAGCGTCAAACATAGGTAATTCGTATCGTAAAATTTTCGTTTGCCATGAAATTTAAATGATGTTATCGTAAGTGTGTTATGGTTTTGACAGATGAAATTATATTGCATCTTTGCGCGGGCAAAGGTGGCGACGGTGTTGTAGCTTGGTACAAAAACAGAAGGAACCGCAAGGGTGGTCCCGCTGGCGGGGATGGCGGGAAAGGCGGAGATGTATTTTTGAGAGGTGTACGCCAAATTGATGTGTTGAGTAAATATATGGGTAACAACACATTGAAAGCGCAAGATGGACAAAATGGAGGTAAACGCTCTTTGGAAGGGAAAAACGGAAGTGATTTATTTATAGATGTTCCCGTCGGATCTGTTATTTCAAATTTGAACAGTGGAGAGGTATATGAAATAACTCGCGAGAATGAACAAGTGAAAATATTATCCGGAGGCAAGGGTGGTTTTGGGAACGAACATTTTAAGAGTTCCAGAAATGTAACGCCGATGGAGTTTACATATGGTAAACCTGGCCAATGCGCAGATTTTAAAGTTGAATTAAGATTAATAGCGAATGCCGGTTTAATAGGGTTACCCAATGCGGGCAAATCATCTTTATTAAACGCCCTAACTCGCAGTAATGCAAAGGTGGGCAATTATGCATTCACTACATTAAATCCAAATTTAGGTGTTATGGGAAGGTTTGTATTGGCAGACATACCCGGGTTAATAAAGGGAGCTTCGGAGGGTAGAGGGATAGGGCATAAATTTTTAAGGCATGTTATGCGTACGAATATACTGATACATTGCATCTCGGGTGAACGAGATGATGTTGTGTCAACATACAATTTGGTAAGGAAAGAACTTGAGAAATATGACGTTTCCTTATCTCGTAAGCCCGAGATAGTGGTTCTAACCAAAATTGATTTGTTAAGTAAAGACGAGATGCATGCAAAAATTGCCGCTCTAAAGAATATAAATTCGCAAATAGCGTATGTATCTATATTTGACGATGAATTGATGAACAAATTAAAAATTTTTCTTTGTAAAGAACTTGAATCATTCTGATTTTTACACATTATCATTGTTATCCACAGCAATGTGCTGTAGATTTGTTTTGGCGGGGTTATAATTTGTCGTAATGATCGTACAAGGGTTAAACTCGCATGATTTAACATATGTCTCGAGTAGCCGAGCGGCAATGATAACGGGCTATAATAGAGATTATATAGGTCAGTTATGTAGAATGTCTACGATTGAATGTAAGCGTGTAGCGGGAGAATGGAGAGTTTATTTACCTTCAATTTTGGCGCATAAAAAACGATTTGGTATTGTGAATATTCCCAATTCGGACAACCTTAATAATGTTTCGGGCACCGTCTCGGTATCCGAGTTACATGGAACAAAGGGTGAAATGGCTGATATTATTGATGACAAATTTATCCCATCACAACTTGCTTCCAAATTAACGGGATATTCACAGGATTATATAGGTCAACTTGCAAGATCGGGAGCGGTAAAGGCGAAGAAAGTGGGAAGGAAATGGTTTGTGGACGAAAACTCTTTGATTGAACATAAAAGGCGAAACGATGAACTGCTTGCATCTGTGCAAGCCGAGTCTGTTGGTGTGAAAAGAAATTTTACGCATAAAAATCAAGATGATGACAATAATGTACAGATAAACAAAACTCGCAGCAATGCACTTTTGAAAGTAAAATACATGAAGGATGATGGTTGTCTGTTTCCAAATCCTGTCAAACATAATACGGGCAAAGGTGCGCGCGATGTAAGTGAAGCGCATCATGGTAACGGCTTAAGTGAGCATTATTCATATAACCGTAGAAATCGTGAACTGGTTCATAAAAAGACTTTTCCCGCAAAGGACAGAAGTGGGCATTTTGGTAGTGAGCAATTTTATGTACGCGACATAAACGGTACCGAGTGTGATTTACCGTTGTTTAATTTACAAATGGCGGAATATATGGCATTAATCGTTTGTTTTATATCGGCAGTTTTGATAGGTTTGTCATTATTCTTGCCAAATTTGGTGGAAGAATACGGAAACTTCATACTCGATTCCGAATTTGCGGTTGATTTATTCAGTATATTTTGATTTGCAGTGCATGAACTAACATAATAATTTCATTCATAATTATAATTAAATCAGGTACGAAGTCCTTTACTTAATCAACTCATCTTTGGGGTTTATGTAAAGCGATTTATCCACTTACTTATCGTTTTTTTTGCCATTACGATGTTAAACTTATACTCAAGTATTTAGAGTTATGAAAAAAAATTTCTCAAATAACAGAGACTATATACATATTGATGATGTTGGCGGAGAGTTTGGATATTCACGGGAATATGTGAGGAATTTGGCGCGCAAAGGATTGGTTAAGTCCGAGAGAAGCGTGAATGGTGAGATTTTTGTAGATAAAAAAGATTTGTTGTCTTTCGCAAGAAATCAATCGGTAGATACCGGCGCCAAACAGCACGCTCTTGCCAGTATGGTATATGGTTCAATGGGTACGGCAAATAAGCAAAACGGTTCCCGGTTAAACGCAGTGAAATCAACACTTTCGTCCGGGTCGGGCTTGCATATGTCCGATGCGAAAAAATTATCGTCAAGTTCCGGTTCGGATACAGCGGTTAGGATGCAAAGTGTTGCAAAAGGGGGAACTTTTGGGAATATGGGACATGGCATATCCGCCGGGAGTCTTGCGCATAAGTCGGTCGCATTAATCACCGCCGTATCTATGGTTTTCGGATTGTATGCGGTTACTGATCCGAGTTACAGGCAATTTGTCAAAACCGAGGCGTACGATATTGCGAACTTGGCGTATGATACAACGTCGCTTGCATATGAAAGTGTGATAGACGGTATGGACACAATCATTAATGGCGCTCCCGCATTATTTAATGAATTTGGCAGAAGTGCTGCGTTGGCATTGCAAGGTATGCTTGGATTTGGCGCATCTGATGATCTCGGTTATCGGTCTTTATCCGATAAAGAAGATAATTACTTAATATTTTCAACGGATACTTCAAACATTTTTGGAGACATGTATTTCAGGTTATCATCCGGGTTTGATTGGTTAAAATCATTTTTCCACAAACCTGATGAAAATAAATTTGCATATGACATACCTTTTGACACAGAAATGCAGGAAGATTTCAGAGAATCGTATGCATTTAATGATAATAATTATTATGACTCCGAATATGTGTTTTATGATGAATATGAAGCGGCTGATGATTTATTTGCGGATGATAAATCTGATACAAGTGACAAATATCCGAGCAAAGATTCGGAAACGCAAGAGGATTTGGAGTCCGATATTGAAGAAAAGGTGACAATTGTACGAGAAATTCATACACGCGAGATCGTAAAAGAGGTTGTGCCGGAAGATAAGATTAGTGACATTATAGATCGTGAAATAGAATTACGGGGCATTGTTTCAAATGATAATGAATTTAATAAGCAATTAGACGAGTCTTTGAGTGATCTTCGCAATGAACTGAAAACCGAGTTATTAGGTATCGTTAATGAAGATCGTAAAAACAGTGTAGCGATAAGTCCAATAGGAGCCCTTTCCCTGTCTCAGCGGATAGATACCTTGAATGATGTGGATTTTATCGATGGATATATACGAGAGTCCGTGATTAAAGATTCTTCAATTTCAGGTTCCACCGGTAATTTTACTACTCTTTCGGTTAGTGGGCAAACCACATTGTCCATTATTGATGCGGACAGTTTGAAACTTAACAATGGCCTAACCGTCATGGGCGGAAATGTTTCTCTTCCCGATAATTCCATAGAATCAAGTGAAATAACTGACGGTACAATTGCAACAGCAGATATGGCAGATGGCGCAATAACAAGCTCCAAGATTGCGGATGGAACAATTACAAATGCAGATATAGCAGATTCTGCCATCACAAGTGTCAAAATTGCAGACGGAACCGTGACTTCAACAGACATCGCAGACGGCACGCTCACCAACGCTGACATCAGCGCAAGCGCAGGCATCGCATACTCTAAATTAA
>WFWP01000033.1 GCA_015491055.1 Patescibacteria group bacterium
ATAATATACAAAAATAAATATATGCTTAAGGTATAATGAAACTCTTGTTATTTGCTTTATTCCATTGTTCCCGGTTGAGGATTTAATATAAAGCTCTTTTTAATCTTTCTATACCTTCGCAAATCGCCGCTTCATCAGTATTGCTGAAATTAAATCGCGCAGTGTTTTCCTCAGGATTGGTTACATAAAACGGAACTCCCGGCACAAATGCAACACCCTCACTTACCGCTCTTTCAAGCAATAGTTTGACATCAATTTCTTTCGGTAAACTAACCCACAAAAACATACCTCCCTCCGGGTTTGTTATTTGCGCAGTCGGAAAAACTTCTCGCAATTTTGAATACAAAACATCTTTGCGTTTTCCGTATTCTTTTGACACTTTTTCTATATGCGCTTGAGCGTCAAAATCCTCATAAAACTTTGTCGCCATAAGCTGTGTGAATTGGCTTGAATGCAAATCTGAAGATTGCTTTGCCAAAGACAGAGCATTAAACACTTCTTTATTGGGCGCAACAACCCAACCCAATCTTAATCCGGGGGCCAAGATTTTTGAAAACGAACCCAATAAAATCGTATTATCGTAAAAAACCCTTAACGGTTTTTGTCTTTTTCCCGAAAATCGTATCTCTCCGTACGGATCATCTTCAACAATAAATATGTTGCGTTCTCTCGCCCATTTTGCAAATTCATATCTTTTTTCATTGCTCCAAGTAATACCGGTCGGATTTTGAAAATTTGGAATAATATATGAGAGTTTCGCTCCACTTACATTTGGAGTTAATTCAGGTCCATTGTCAGACAAATTCATTTCAATAAATTTCGGCTTATAAAATTGCAATGCCTGAATTGCGGCAAGGTATGTAGGCCGTTCAACCAACACTTCATCACCCTCGTTTACAAAAACCTTCCCTATCAAATCAAGCGCTTGTTGCGATCCGGTTGTAATGATTATGAGGTTCGGATCAATATCAAGATTGTCTTTGGTTTTGTATGATTTTGCTATAATCTCTCTCAAAGGCATAAAACCCTCAGATTCCCCATATTGAAGCGCCGCTTTGGCCGTTTCGGTATTTGTTAATATATCCTGCGCAGTGTCTGCAAAGCGATTTGTTGGAAACAAATCGGCATCCGGAAGACCGCCCGCAAAAGAGATTATGTTTTTCTGAGAAGCAAGTTTCAATATATCGCGAATAAACGAACTTTCTATTCCTTGTATTCGTTTTGCAAATTTCATACAAAGTTATACACCCGACAACAATAACTTGCGTTATTCTATCATCTTTTCAACCATTGTTCATCTTGACGAACAAGCAACTGTTTGGCTCTGTCCGGGCAAAGCATCAATTCCTTCACGGCTTTTTCAAGTCTCAGATTTCCCTGAGAACTTTTGACCAAGACAATATCCCTCTTTCGCAATTTGTCGGCCAAATCCTTTCCCGCGCGTGACGCCTCTTCGGTATCATAACAAAACACACATTCGGCATTCATGCCGGAATCAATGGCGGAACTCGCAATATGTCTTGCCTTAGGTCCAACCGTATATAAAAAATCCGCAACTTTCGCAACATGTGCCCCGGCTTTTTCATGCTCGCTTTTTTCATGTTCGCCCAATTCTCTCATGTCTCCCAAAATCGCAATCTTTCTACCGTAACACTTCACATCTTTCAGTGTGTCAATAGCCGCCCTTAACGCATCGGGAGATGAGTTATAAGAATCGTCTATTATTACACTGCCGTTTTTTCCTTCAAGCAATCTCATTCTTCCGGGTGTCCTGTTCATATTTTCAAGCTCTCCAACAGCATCGGACACATTTACACCAAGCAATTCCGCAACAGTCAGCGCAAAGGCATGTGATAAACCTTGATGCGCTCCGAGTACACCCTTTGCGTTTATGATATGATCTTTTATTTCAAACCTCATTCCAGACGGCATATCATTTTCATAAACAATTTCGGCATTGTCATAAGCGACTCTGATAACGCGACCTTTGGGATTGGTTAATGAAGAAACATTTTTGTCTACGCCGGTGATCAATACTCCGCCTTCCTTCAAAGATTTAATCAGCTTTGATTTTTCAAGCAAAACTTCTTTGGAGGATGGATAAAATTCAACATGAACCGGCACATCCGGAACCGCCGTAATAATAACAATGTCCGTTTTTAACCAAGAAGAAACATTCTCAATATCCCCGGGCTTATCCGCACCGACCTCAATAACCAATACATCTTCATATCCCGTTTTGAATAAAGCCTTAAAGAAACCCCTGAATATATTCACGATCCACAAAAACGGGTTGTTCCAAGCATTGGGCAAACCCAATATGGTAAGAGGAATTCCAAATTCACTGTTAAAACTTTTAGGA
>WFWP01000034.1 GCA_015491055.1 Patescibacteria group bacterium
CGCGGAGGGCGACCGAGTCCTCTCTCCGGCACAAATGAAGCGAAGCGAAATGCTGTGACGGAGAAGCAAGCAAACCGCTTTGCTTGCGCGAGGACTCGAAAAGAGCGAGTATATCCGAGCAAAGCGAGGATTCGAGCGTCGGGGTTGCGAATACTGAAAAACTCTGAACTTTCAATTGCCCGCATCCACCCGACTTTCAAGCGCGTTTCTGAGAGTTTCACTGTCCGCATATTCCAATTCCGATCCGGTAGATAATCCTCGTCCAAGCATGGTTATTTTTATATTCTTTCGCTTTTCAATCGCAACCGACTTTACAATATTTTTCACGATACGAGCGGTATGCTCCCCTTCGGTTGTTGCGGGCAATGCCAGTATCACTTCACGCAAATTTTCATAATCATGCAGAATCTTAATTAACTTGTCTTTGCTTCTAATATCATAATTATTATCTGTCAACTTTACCTTTGCTCCCAATACATAATATATGCCGTTATATGCGGAAACCTTTTCCATTTGTTCAAGGTCAACATCTTTTTCCACAATCATAAGTTGTCCGCTGTTATTTCGATCGGGATTTGCACAGATTGAACATTTGTACCCTTCTCCGGCAAAATATCGGCTGCATTTTTCACATTCTTGTATGTTGCGCGAAAGATTTTGCACCGCCTGTAACAAATTGCGCCTATATTCATGACCGTTTTTCAATAAAAAATATACAAATCTTCTCGCCTGTCTCGGACCCACGCCCGGAAACATCTCAAACAACCGTGTCAATTTCTCAACCTCATTCATATGACAATAATATTTTCCATATTAAAATTCATCATAATCATTCTTTTCAATAGGCAAAAATGTTACATGCTTTGCGTCAAGATACAAATCAACCTTGCCCACCGCTCCATTGCGATGTTTTTCCACAAGCACACTTGTGATATTTTCCCTGCCGGCCTCGTCTTCACCCTCTTTAAGATCTCTATGTAAAAACATTACAACATCGGCATCTTGCTCTATTGATCCGGAATCCCTTAAATCAGACAACCTCGGTGTTCCGCCTCTCTGCTCAACCGCGCGAGACAATTGCGAAAGAGCTATAACGGGTATGTTCAATTCTCGCGCCAAACCTTTAAGCGATCTTGATATTTCGGTTATTTGCTGTACGGTTCCGGCGCTCTGTAAATGTGCCGGAGGGGTTAACAGTTGCAAGTAGTCTATTATTATAAGACCCAAACCTTTTTCCGCTTGCAATTTTCTGCAATTCGCGCGCACCTGCAATACCGTGGCGCTTGAATTGTCATCAATATATATGGGGGCTTCGCTTAACACTTCCATAGCATGTTGTATGCGATCATATTCATCATCACTGCTCAATTTCCCCGTTCTCAATTTCCACGAATCAACCTTACTTTGACTTGCCAATAATCTGTCCGTTAATTGTTCGGATCCCATTTCAAGCGAAAATATACCTACGGGCACCTTATGATCAACCGCCGCATTACGCGCAATATCCAAGGCAAATGTTGTCTTACCCACGGAAGGTCTCGCAGCGAGTATTATAAGATCGGACTTTTGAAATCCTGAAAGCAAACTATCCAAATCCGGAAATCCGCTGGGAACGCCCCTCAAATGATTATCGCTTTCCCTCAATTTATCCAATCTTTCAAATGCGTCGGTAACAGCTTCGCGCATTGAAACAAATTTTTGCAAACTCGCATGATTTGCTATTTCATATATTTTTTGTTGCGCCTCGTCCACTACCGTATCTATATCCCTGTCTTCGGCGTAACCTAATTCCCCTATAATCTCCGATGCATTGATTAATTGACGCAAAGTATGTTTGGATTTTACTATGTTTGCGTAATATGTAACATTCGCCGAAGAGGGAGATATTGTGGTAAGTTCTGACAAATAAGATGACCCTCCCACTTGCTTCAACACCTTTTTTCTTTTCAATTCTCCGGACAGAGTTATCAAATCAATCGGCTCGCCCTTGGTAAACAAAGCGTACATTGCGTCGTATATGGTGCCATGTTTGCTTGCATAAAAAGAATCCGGGGTAATCTCATCCGCAATATCGTACATTGCGTCCGAACGAAGCATAATCGCCCCCAATAACGCTTGTTCGGCGTGTATATCTTGCGGAGGAATTCTAATATTTTTTGCCATGGTTCGCTAATTATACCATACGGGCATGTACCATATCCAAAAAATGAAATCCTTACGCTATATTTCAATTCCGTGTTTTTTTAAGATTTTTTCGTATTCGTCTCTCTCCAAGTTCTCAACTTCAATCAATTTTTTCGCAATGTCATCCAGAACCGCCCTATGATTCTTCAAAATTTTTTCCGCGGTTTTGTACGCTTTGTCTATGATTTTTCTCACTTCCGAATCTATTTTTGCGCTTACTTCTTCAGAATATTCTCGCGCGCGAGGACCTGCGCCGAATAACGCTTCGCCACCTTCCCCAAACAGCGCTATGGGACCTATTTCATCGCTCATACCCCAGCGGGTAACCATATTTCTCGCGGTATTGGTCAAAACTTGCAAATCATTGCTCGGTCCGGTAGTTATATCACCGAAAACAATTTTCTCGGCTATGTATCCTCCCAAAGAAACGGCGATATCGGCCTCAAATTCTTTTTTGCTTTGCATCTTCTTTTCCTCATCGGGAAGTTTCAAGGTGTAACCAGCCGCGCGTCCGCGACTTATAATGGAAATTTTGTGCACCGGATCCGAATCCGGTAAAATGCTGGCGACCAAAGCGTGACCCGCTTCATGATACGCGGTTATTTCTTTTTCTTTTTTGCTTAAAACATGACTTTTTCGCTCAGGTCCTATCATAACCTTTTCTATCGATTGCAACAAATCATCTTGTGTTATCTTGTTTCTGCCGGCTCCCGCCGCCAAAATCGCGGCTTCATTTGCAAGATTTGCCAAATCCGCTCCCGAGAATCCCGGAGTACGACTCGCTATCAACTTCAAATCAATTCCTTTTTCGGCTTTTTTATTCTTCATATGCACTTTCAAAATCTCTTCGCGCGCTTCTTTATCGGGTAACTCCACAACCACTCTCCTGTCAAACCTGCCGGGTCTCAAAAGAGCGGGATCCAAGACATCCGGACGATTGGTGGCGGCCATAACTATAACCTTTTCATTTGGTTCAAAACCGTCCATTTCAACCAATATCTGATTCAGTGTTTGTTCCCGCTCGTCATTTCCACCTCCGTAACCGCCTCCTCGCACACGCCCTACCGCGTCTATTTCATCTATGAATACAATCGCGGGAGCGTTTTTCTTTGCTTGCGCAAACAAATCTCTTGTGCGACTCGCACCCACACCGACAAACATTTCCACAAATTCACTTCCGGCTATGGAGTAAAACGGAACATTGGCTTCACCGGCGACGGCTCTTGCCAGAAGCGTCTTTCCGCATCCCGGAGCACCCATTAACATAACGCCTTTTGGTATTTGCGCTCCTATCTTGATGAATTTTTTCGGATTCTTTAAAAAGTCCACTATTTCCTCCAATTCGGCCTTCGCCTCTTTTGCGCCCGCAACATCTTTAAATGTCACCTTGCCTTTTTTGTCATTTGGATGACGAAGTCTGGCTCTTGAATTTCCAAACGAAAACGCTTGCATGGCTCCGCCTTTTGATGCCTGATGCGACAAATACAAAATCATTGCAAAAATCAATAACGCGGGAACAACCATAGGCGCTATCTGCCCGAACCAATACTTAAAACCGGACTCATTCTTTAATTCAATTTCTATACTCGCCAATTGCTCCGCGGTCACACCATAATTCACCAATGTATCGGTAAACGCGGTGCCAACTTCTTTCTTCGCCTTTTTTACAAGCGCATCATTTTTTGTATACGAATTGTCATCACCGCCTTTATTTTCAGAAGGCTCAACATCTTCGGAAACGGTCTCCTTGTATGTGATCGTGACATTTTCCCCGGATACCTCAACCTTTTCAACAAGTCCCGATTTTATGTCTCTCACCAATTCGGAC
>WFWP01000035.1 GCA_015491055.1 Patescibacteria group bacterium
GAGGATATTCTTTCATACAAAGACAAACTTGCCATTGCATTAAGTGAAGTGTTAAAACTTGATGAATATGAATTGAATATATATGCGCAAGCTATACAAGAAAACTCGAAAGAAAGATTTGACACTCTTAAAAAAGTGTCCGATATATATAAAAAAGCAAGCGATAATATATTAAAAATATCCGCGCCCGAAAATTTTGCTGAAGGCCATGTTGACATGATAAACGCCTTAAACATGTTTTCATCGGTATTGAACGCGATGTCCAAAGGGTATGATGATCCCGCGGAAAGTCTTGCCGGAGCGGGAAATTTCTCGTTTGCGGAAGAAAGGATAATGCAAGCGTTTAACAAACTGAAAATATACCTTATACTTAACGATGCATATAACATATAAATCAAACATGAATGTAAAAAAACGCAAAGAAACACTGATACTGGCACTTATTTTGTTGTTATCTGTTTTTTATGTCTTTATTCCCGCCATAAATACGGTCCATGCGCAACAAGAGCAAAATCAAGAAGGACAAAATGAATACGCGCAAGATGAAGAAGGGGAAGTAGAAGAAGAAAACGGGCCTGCAAATCCCGTTCAACCACCCTCGCCGGACGGATTTAGCAATGATGGGCTATACGGGTGCAAGGGGGGATTTCAAAATTCTGTTGGTAAAGCGCATGCCGGAGGTATTTTTGTTCCCGTATCTGAAGAAGCTGTTGCGCACAATACCAATGTTTTGGTTTACAAAGAATGCATATTGGATGGTATAGTTGCGAGAATCAGGGAAACGCTTGTCTCTTTCATGGTCAAAAGTACTTTTAATTGGGTGAATACCGGGAATAAAGGCGCGCCCGCATTTATAACAAATCAAGAAGATTTCAGATTGCAAATTGCGGATAAAGTTGTAAAAGAATTTACCGAAGGAGATAAAACTGATGTAATATTTGACGATTTCAAGCAAGATATACGTAGAGCTTTGGCGAGGGTATATGCACAACAAACAAGAAAACCCGAACTGGCATACAAACACACAATACCTGAAGACAAAAAAGAAGAATACACAGACTTTATAAACGGTAGAGCGCCCTTTTCATGGGATATGTTCTTGTTGTCAACAATGCCTGAAAACAATCCCGTGGGAGTATATGTAATGTCTTTGAATGAAATGCTATCCGACATAAACCAAAGGATTCAAGATGAATATACCGAACTGAATTGGGGTCAAGGGTTTAAGAGTCACAAAAACTGCAAGCAAATACCGGCGAGCAACGGCACTTTTGAGGAATACTGTGAAATAGCCACGCCCGGATCTTTAATAAAAAGCATTATTGATTACACCTCGTTAACAGGCCTTCGTCAAACCGAAAGCGCGGATGAAATAGATGAAATAATGGGTTCTTTGATGAGTAATATACACACGCAAATTCTCACAAGCGCGGGCGGGTTGCGAGGCATAACCAGAAGCACTCCGGAAGGACGATCGTATGTTGACAGAATAGCTCAAGACGCCGCATCGCGCACAAGAGCGGAATACACCGATGTGGGGACAGACTTCTTAGGTAACCAAATAGCTACGGAAGCTGAATATGGGGCCACCTTAAATCAAACAAAGACAGCGCTTGAATCAACCGCAAAACAAATTGAAGATAAAGAAAAAGCATGTTGGAAAGATCTTTTGGAACGCGCAAAAGCGGATTTGATAAAAGAAGTTGAACGGTTGGCATGTGATGACAGAAGAGCGGGGGATTTGGGTGGAGGAACAATTGATCAATGCACCATACGAGGAAACGCTACCGTAAAAATTCTTGCGGACACCATAGCATATTCAGACCTTGAACAAGCAATCAAGGATGGTACCGGACGCAAAGAATACTATATAAAAATAACCGCAAAAGCGGCGGACAAAACGGTCGAAACAATTATTCGCAGGCATTCCAACAACTCTTATGAAGTGATAGCTCAAAATATATCACCTTTGTTGCGACAAGTGAATCAGTCTATAGATGAGTCCGATAAAGCTTTGCAAATTTTACAAAACTTGCAAAATAGTTTGCAAACAAGCAATACGCCCGGCAATACAAGATTTGTATTGCAACAAGTGGATCAATTGGTTGCCGAAGGTACCCTGCATTCCCAAGGTGATGTGATCAAAGCGCAAGCGCAACATGAAAAAACCGTAGACTCTATGGAAGATTTGTATGATGACACTGTTGAAAATTGGGATAAAACTTGGTGTAATCCCGACAATTGGAGGGATCAAATTAAATAACGAATAAAATAAAGGAACAAGAGCAGACAACTTTACACACGACTCTCAACAGTACCTCTGTTGCAATATAAAATCGCCGAACAATTCGCTACTATGAATCATACCAAACTTTTTATTTCCTTAAATCTTCACTTATAAAATATTGAAGGGTTTAGGGAAGGAAAAAGCGTTGCAACCTACTGCGCGATTGCGTGTTCAAAATTTCAAACGGATTTCTTAACCGAGAAATTTTTATAAAAATTCATATCA
>WFWP01000036.1 GCA_015491055.1 Patescibacteria group bacterium
CAAAGCACCGGGGTTTTAGAGTTTGCGGGCGAGCCGGGATCTCGAAAAGAGGCGCGCGCGAAGCCCGCGGAACGGAGTGGAGCGGAAGCGCCGACGGGGTCGCGTCGCTTAATATTTTGGAACGCGAAGCGTGAACAAAATATTTAGCAAAGGCGACCGAGTCCCACACCCTCCGCAAACAAAAAACGAAGACGATGCGAAGCTTATAAAAACAAATCTATATCTCCATCAAGCACCGCATCAACATTGCTCGTTTCAATGTCCTTTTGGTGATCTTTCACCTTTTTGTAAGGGTGCAACACATAACTGCGCATCTGATTTCCCCATGCATTGTCAATTTTATCACTGATGGTTAAACCCTTTGCCTCTTTTTCTCTGTCTTCTTGCCGTTTTTTGTATAACTTTCCGCGCAACAATATTAAGGCGCGCTCTCTGTTCGCTTGTTGTGTACGCGCTTCCGTACATTTAACCGCAATGCCGGTGGGTTTATGCACAATACGCACTGCGGTTTCAACCTTGTTAACATTTTGCCCGCCGGCTCCGCCGCTTCGCGCGAAACTTATGTCCAAATCTTCATCTTTGATTTCGATTTCCGGCAATGCTTCAAGTTCGGGCACAACTTCCACCATCGCAAAACTTGTTTGCCGTTTACCCTGCGCGTTAAACGGGCTTATTCTAACAAGACGATGCACTCCGCTCTCGCTGCGCAGTTTGCCATACGCTCCCACGCCTTTAACGATAAAACTAACACTGCGATATCCGGCTGAACTGGTCGCCGTCGATAAAAAGTCAATAATAAAACCATTTTTGCTTGCCCACCTTTCATACATTCTTTTCAACATTGCGGCAAAATCCTCCGCGTCATCTCCGCCGGCGCCCGCCATAATCGTAATGATTGCATTGTTTTTACCATACTTACTACCGCTTTTTAACTCTTCTTTCAATGACTGATACTCCGCCATTATGTGTTGCGCTTTTTGCGAATCTTGCCAAAAGTTCGGATCGCTCATTTTATTTTCAATTTCCGCAATTTTTTGTTTTATTTGTTCTTTGTCTTGCATAATGGTGTTAGTGTATCAAACATATTACTTTTTGCTACCTTAACTCAAATCCTTCCTTGCAAATATCCTTTACGCAAAGTACCCGGCAAATGCTCAATTGCATAGCGAAGCATTGTGCGCGGCATGTGTTTGCAATGTGTTTGCAAAAATTGTTCAAGCGCCACCAGTTCGCGCTTACCCACTTCGCGAAGCATCCAACCAACCGCCTTTTGTATTAAATCATGCTCATCTTGCAATAAAAACTCTGCAAGCATAAATGTTTCTTCAAATCTGCCTCGCTTTATAAAATAGTGCGTTGCAACAATTGCAATGCGCCGTTCCCAAAACGATTGTGACTTTGCAAGTTTTGTCAAAACGCTATTTCTCTCACGCGCGTTGCGACCAAACAGCCAAGCGCCAACAATGTGTGGCGCCGTGACATCTACCAGGTCCCAACTGTTTATATATTTTGTGTTTTTCAAATAGAGTTTGAAGATTCTCTCCTGTTCTTTCTTTGGTTTTTTTTGCATCGCTCCGATTTGTCTTACCTGCGTGTTTGCTTAAGTCTTGAAATTTATACACCAGCAGCAAAAGCGCGAGCATTCGCTCCTCGTGGATCTTTGACCGCAAAAACTTCTCCGCCACACCCAACCTAATGCCCTTATACTTCCGCGCAACCTTTCGGATATTTGGCACCTTCACTCCAATAAAAACATCACCCTCGCCATATTCCCCTTTGCCGGTTTTGAAAAATCTCTGCGAGGTTTTTGCATGCTTCTTATCGGCAAAACCGTTTAATTCTTCTTTGATTTTGTGTATATTATTCATTACTCTTGCACTGATTTTTGCGAAAATTTAATAAGCGCATCAAAATTATCATTCTCGCCAAAATAATTTCTGCGAGTGAAACCGCATTTTTGACACCGGTGCGTAAGAATATATGTATCACCCTTTGTTTGAATTTCAATCACCGACATCATACCGCCACATTCCGACAACCTATCGCCCGGGTTGATGTCAACATGTTTGCTCCACAGACACTCTTTGCAGTGATTTGTATAACCGTTACCGAAATTCTCCACTCCGCAACGTTCGCATACAAAGTCTTCTTTTTTCTTTTGAAATTTTTTTGTTTCCTTTGGCATGATCACGGAAGAAAAGCGCACGACACCATATTTTATATCAAGCGCTACTTCGCAACAATAAAATCTTCCAAGTCAATAATCTCAAATGTGTTTTGTTCCGAATCCCATATTCCAAGACTCGGTTGCCCGGTACGGGTACCGACAATTTCCCCGGGATTTGCAAGCAAAGTACCATTATCAAGTATCTCACTGTTTTTCAGATGATCATGTCCATAAAAGCATGCCTTGTATAATCCGCTCAACGCCGCTTGTTTTGCCAGTGCGGGATAATGTGTTATGAATATGTTTTCTGTGTCATTGAGTGCAATTGCTTGCCATTCTTTGTGATGCACGCGTATGGTTTTAAACTGTTGCGCCAGCTCCATAAGCCCTCCAACATTCCCATCATTATTCCCCAAAATAACTCGCCAACGAATACTTGGATATTCCGCCATGATCTGTATCGGCTGTCCGCTGACAATATCGCCCAAATGAAATGCCTCAATAATTCCACGAGATGCCAATATCTCGCATGCTTTGCGAGTATTGTATTGATTGTCATGTGTATCAGATATAAATCCGTATTTCATATCCGTATAATTACTCGTTGTATCTATATTTTATATTAAACACTATAACTTTCATAACAACACACTCCGATTATTTTCAATATATCTTATAAATATCCCTGCTATTTACGTTTTGCAAATTGAGCGCGTTAGCGCCAGACAGCAAGTTTACATCCACCTATATGGACC
>WFWP01000037.1 GCA_015491055.1 Patescibacteria group bacterium
ACTTCACTTAATGCAATGGCAAGTTTGTCTTTGTATGAAAGAATATCCTCAGTTGAAGTGCCGACAGTTGTTTTTATATTTGTTTTGTCAATTGTTTCAAAATCCAATTTGAACATGGTTTCCGTTGCGTCACGAACAATCATTTCTTTTTTGTATGGAGTGATGATTTGATCTTCATTGAAAATCGGTTCCAATATTCTTCTTGTTAACAGATCTGTTTTTGTTGGCGCATATTCATTATTTCCCTTTTTATTATTCGTTTTTTGTTCGGACTCCGAATTGTCGGCATCACCGGTTTTATCAATGGTTTCATTCACCGTATCGTTTTCTCGCGTATTTGATACATCGTCTATCGGATTTTCTTTATAATCTCGGTTTTGCGCAACATTATTTGCGGTAATGTTTTCATTTTGAGCATTATCCGTATTTTGTATTGTTTGCGGTTCCGGTTTTACCGCATTCCTATCGGAAACAATCCATGATGTAAGAACTATGATAAACGCTATAATGCTTGCATACATCAACTTGGCGCTGAATACAAAATGTGTTTTCATGAAATGAATTTTTAATAAATGATAAGCGCATTATATCAGATATTGTCAATAGGATAATGTGTTGGTGCATGATTATTCTTGCAATCACTTAAACGACTTTGAAGTCAACATATCCAATTTTACGGAATCTTTAATATCGAATTTCCCTATTTTAGTGCGTCTTATGGCGGAGGTGGTTGCCGGATAACCCAAGATTTTGCCAAATTCTTCAGATAAACTGCGCACATAAACACCGCTTGACACTTCAAAGGTTATGTCAATTTCATATCCGCGAGAATTTACCGTTCCATCATTTCTCCACAACACAATTTCTCTTATGTCTCTTAATACTGCATTATGTACCATCATGTCCTTTATCGGCAGGGTTATTAAATGTCCTTTACGAGCTTGTTTGTATAATCTATGTCCGTTAACTTTAATTGCCGAATACATGGGTACCGGTAATTTCAATAAACCTCTTATTTTTTTCAATGCACAGTAAAATGTTTCATGTGAAATATATGGTATATTATCGGCATATTCAATTACGCGTCCTTCAAGGTCGCCGGTATCACGTTTTTCTCCCACTCTTATCGTAACTTCATAAACTTTATCCAGTCCCAAAAAAGATTGTGCTTGACTTGTCTCTTTTTTACCTACGAGTATTATCATCAATCCGGACGCCAACGGATCCAGCGTTCCGGCATGCCCAACTTTTCGTACACCTGATAGCTTCCGTATATGTTTTACAACATCAAAAGATGTTACCCCAACGGGTTTATCCACCAAAAGCATAATAATAAACTATACATCAAATCCATTATTTGAGAAGATGATTTATGGTGAATACAATAGTTTTTGGCACGAAATAATTATAACTGATATGAATTTTTATAAAAATTTCTCGGTTAAGAAATCCGTTTGAAATTTTGAACACGCAATCGCGCAGTCGGTTGCAACGCTTTTTCATTCCCTAAACCCTTCAATATATTTTATAAGTGAAGGTTTAAGGAAATAATAAAGTTTGGTATGACTCATAGTAGCGAATTGTTCGGCGATTTTATATTGCAACAGAGGTACTGTTGAGAGTCGTGTGTAAAGTTATCTGCTCTTGTACTTTTTTACTCTAAAATATTGCTTTTCAAGCGGTATCTTGCATAACGATTTTATTTGCTTATCATGTATGCTACATTGAGGCACCCATGGTGAAATGGATATCACAACGGTCTTCGGAACCGTCATTGGGGGTTCGAATCCCTCTGGGTGCGCAGAATAAATGTTCAAACTTAAATCAAGTAATTATGATTGATAAGGCGGATATACCTGAAGATATATATAATTTGGCGGATATTTTGGAAAGTGCCGGATATGAAGCGCATCTTGTGGGAGGTTGTGTTCGTGATCTTATAATGAAAAAAACACCGAAAGATTGGGATTTAACAACAAATGCAAAACCTGAACAAATTATTGAAATCTTTGGTGAAGAAAACACTTTTTACGAAAACAATTTCGGTACCGTGGGTGTAAAAATAAACAAAGATAATGATGAGGACGGTGTGGTTGAGATAACCCCGTTCAGAGTTGAAGGGGCTTATTCTGACAATAGACGCCCTGATACGGTTTCTTTTGGAGACTCTCTATATGAAGATTTAAAACGCAGGGATTTTACCATGAACGCAATAGCGTTTCGCGTGAAAACATTACAGCTTACAGATTTGTATAACGGTATTGAGAATATAAAACAAGGAGTGATACAAGCGGTTGGTGATGCGGATAAAAGGTTCAAAGAAGATGCGTTACGTATGATGCGTGCGATACGTTTTTCAGCTCAACTGGGTTTTGTGATTGAACACAATACAATGTCCGCAATAGCAACAAATGCAAAATTGTTAGAAAAAGTTTCACATGAAAGAATTCGGGAAGAATTTAATAAAATAATTCTGTCAGACAATCCCGCTATGGCATTGGGAATATCTGAACAATTGGGATTACTGAAATATATAATACCGGAATTGAGAGAAGGTATAAATTGTGAACAAGGCAAGAGAGCTCATAAATACGATGTGTTTGAACATAATTTGCGCGCATTACAGCACGCGGCGGACAAAAACCTCACACTGCATGAGAGGTTGGCGAGTTTGTTTCATGATATAGGCAAACCTCGTACAAGACGCAAGAAGGGATCAGGTTACACTTTTTACGGTCACGAAGTTGTGGGGGCTGATATGACTGACCAAATTATGCGCAGATTGAAATATGATAAAGTTACACGAGAAACTGTCACAAAACTGGTGCGCTGGCATATGTTTTTTTCAGATCCTGACAAAATCACATTATCCGCGGTAAGAAGAATGATTAGAAATGTTGGAGAAGATCATATACACGATTTGTTGCGAATAAGAATGTGCGATAGGATCGGGAGCGGTAGACCGAAAGAGCAACCGTTCAGGTTCAGAAAATACATGGCAATGGTAGATGAGGCGTTGCGAGACCCGATAACGGTTGGAATGCTGAAAATTAACGGAAAGGATATTATAAAAGAATTTAACGAAAAACCGGGACCGAGAATTGGTTGGGTATTACACGCTTTATTGGAAGAAGTGTTGGAAAATCCTCGTAACAATACAAGAGAGACTCTGTTAAAAAAAGCCGATTCATTGTTAAAACTTGAAGATTCTGAATTACAACGACTTGGGATCAGCGGACAAGCAAAATGTCGGCAAGTGGAAAATGATGAGGTATTGAAGTTACACAAAAAACATGCGGTATATTAAAACCGGAGCAAGAATGAGCACATTAAACTTTGTATGTTTTTATAATTCGGAGCATTTATATCCGCATGATTAACTTTTACCGTTTGAAAACAAAGATTGAATAAGACAAATTTTTTCTTTGTGGTTCAATATTTTATAAGTGAAGGTTTAAGGAAATAATAAAGTTTGGTATGACTCATAGTAGCGAATTGTTCGGCGATTTTATATTGCAACAGAAGTATTGTTGCGAGTCGTGTGCAAGTTATCTGTTTCTTGTATATCTTTGTAGATGTTGGCGATAATGAGGTAAATTTAAGGCAAATCAATGTCAATACTTATCGGACAATGGTCGGAACCATAAATATCAGAATGTATGGTTGCACGTGTAACAAATGGGCTTATGTTTTCACTTACAAATATATAGTCAATGCGCCACCCTATATTACGTTCGCGAGCCTTTGTCTTCATATCCCACCAAGTGTACGCATTTTTTTTGGTTGGATTTAAGAATCTGAAAGTATCTACATATTTATGTGATATAACCTTGTCAAGCCATGCTCTCTCTTCGGGTAAAAAACCCGTATTGGTTAAATTCTCTTTCGGGCGCGCCAAATCAATTTCTTTATGCGCCGTATTTATATCTCCTGTGAAAATTACATTTTCTTGTCTTTTACGAAAATCTTCAATAAAGGACAAAAATGCATCATAATATCGCAATTTGTAATCCACAAATTCGGGGCCCCGGCCTCCGTTTGGAAAATATCCGTTACTTAAAACAAAATTTTTATGTTCTATTGTTATAAGTCTTCCGTGACTGCTGAATTCCAATTGAGGTAAGTCATAGTGAATATTCAATATGTCTTTCGCAATATCGGATTTTACATACATCGCGGTGCCAGCGTAACCCTTTTTTTCTTTACTGCTGTTCCAAAAGGATACATACCCGTTTATTTCTCTATCGCTTTCTTTTATCTGATCTTTTTCCATTTTGATCTCTTGCAGACAGATTATGTCCGCATTTACCGTTTTAACAAAAGGCTCCCACGCTTTTTTACGGTGTACGGCACGCAATCCGTTTACATTCCAACTGGCAACTCTCATTATTTATCATGGTACATTATTTTGTTAAAACCGACAAATTATTTCTTATATTGTTATAAATGGGATGTGTTGCGATGATGGTAAAATTGTTAGAACAATATGTGTAAAACTGTGGATAACTATGTGGACATGTGGATAACGGACATTATGTAGATATGCGACATTTTAAGGACTGTTGTCCATTTGGGTTTATTTAAACACCGCATTATGAAATTGTATTTGTATTGGTAATATAATACATATATGGCAATACATAATGAAATAGGCAAATTGGGCGAGAATATAGCGTGCACTTTTCTTGAAAACAAAGGTTATAAAATTATTGATAGAAATTACCGGAAAAAATGGGGGGAAATTGATATAATCGCACAGGACTCTAAACGTATTACATATTTTGTTGAAGTTAAAACCGTATCAAAACATTACACGTGTAACACCGGTTCGTATAAATTTTATAATTCTTCCACAGATGCATGGCAGCCGGAAGAAATGGTGCATGCAAGCAAAATACGCAGACTTCGCCGTGTAATACAAACTTATATAACGCAATACTCAATTCAAGAATGGACATTTGGTATTGTGATAGTTCAATTGGACATGAAGACTCGTATGGCCACATGCAAACATATAAAGGACATCATCTTATAAGAGACACCTGTCTTATATATGCATGGGAACGAATAAGCACAAACGCGTTTGTGTATAAATATATATTTCAAACAAGTTGACCTAAAAAAGAAATATATGTTATACTTGCAAGCGATGGATATATCTTCATACAAATCCAAACTTCAACAAGAGGAAGCGCAACTGGAACTGGAATTGACGGACATGGGTGTGTTAGACTTTAATAACGGTGTGGATTGGACAGCAAAAGGAGAAGAATATGTGGAGACTGCCGATTTAAATATTCTCGCAGATGCGGATGAGGAGCAAGAAGTAAAAAAAGAAATAGTGAACCAATTGGAGGTGCGGTTAAAAAATGTAAAAGAGGCGCTGAAACGAATTGAAGATGGGACATACGGTATATGTGTATCTTGTAATGAAGCTATAGAACCCGCAAGATTGGAGGCGAATCCCGCCGCGAAAGAATGCATAAGGTGCTCATAATAAATATAAATGAAATAATCTTATCCAAGTTACATAAACGCGATTTTACGAAGCAAAATGTTCACTCTTTGAATCCTTGTACGAGGACACTTGTCCCCACATCGCAATACAAAGCAATTAACAATTGGTATACTTTCTTGCATGACTAAAAATTTCGCAAGAGTGTATAGTGCGCAAACACATTTGCTTGACGCTTTTATTGTTAATGTGGAGGTGGATTTATCCAAGGGTTTGCACTCATTTAATGTTGTCGGACTCGCGGATAGGGCGGTGGATGAAGCAAAAGACAGAATAAGCGCCGCTATAAAAAACTCCGGGTACAAACCTCCGAAATCTTACAATAGAAAAATAATAATATCTTTGGCGCCCGCCAATATACGCAAAGAAGGACCTCAATTTGATTTACCTATGGCTTTGGGGTATTTATTGGCATCGCGAGAAATAGAATTTAATCCGGAAAAAAAGATATTTTTAGGTGAACTGGCATTAGATGGAACGGTTCGCCCGATACGCGGAACCTTGGCATTGGTATTGTCGGCAAAAGAAGCGGGGTTTGAAGATGTGTTTGTACCTGAAGAAAATGCCGACGAAGCCGCGCTTGTCGCGGGAATAAATATATATGGAGTTAAAACTTTAAGAGATCTTATTCAACACATAAATACAAAAGATGTGTCAGCTCCTGCCAACAAAATAACACCCGTAAAACCGTCAAAGATCCAAAAAACACCACGCACAACAAGAGTGTTTTTTGAAGATATAGCAGGTCAAGAAACAGCAAAAAGAGGTTTGATAATAGCGGCCGCCGGAGGTCATAATATAGCATTATTCGGCCCTCCCGGAACCGGAAAAACCATGCTCGCCAAAGCATTTGTCGGCATATTGCCTCCTTTGAATTTTGATGAGGCCATGGAAGTGACCAGTATACACTCAATAGCGGGAACATTGTCGGAAACCATGATTACAAACCCGCCCATACGCTCACCGCACCATACTGCAAGTTATGTATCCTTGGTGGGTGGTGGATCATACCCAAAACCGGGGGAAGTAACTTTGGCACACAGAGGTGTATTATTTATGGATGAATTCCCGGAATTTGACAAAAAAGTTATAGATTCATTACGACAACCGCTTGAAGATGGAGTGGTTACTATAAGCAGGGCTAAAGGCACCGCGCAATTTCCGGCACAATTTATATTGATAGCTGCATTAAACCCATGTCCTTGCGGGTATTTGGGTACACACAAATGCAAATGTTCGGCGCATGAAATAAACAGGTATAACAAAAAAATAAGCGGTCCGATAATGGACAGGATTGATATGTGGATAGAAGTCGGACCCATAGACTACGAAAAACTTAAAACCGTGCATTTATCAAAGGATAAATCACAAACGGAACGAGCCATACATGCGGTTCGTACCGCAAGAAAGATACAAAATACACGATTTAACTCGCGTAAAATGGGAGATGATTCAAATGGAGAACATGTGAAACTAAATGCGCACATGAACAATAAAGACCTGGCAAATTTTGCAAAATTAAGCGAAGATGCGGAGCAAATTTTAAATTTGAGCGCGCAAAAACAAGGTCTTTCTCCTCGCGCGTATCACAGGGTTGTTAAACTTGCGCGAACAATAGCGGATATTGAACAACAAGAAAGCATATTACAAAATCATGTGCTGGAAGCTTTGAGTTACAGGCCAAAAATTACGGAAATGTTATAGTTATATAATGCAAGATACAAAACCGTTATAACGAATATGAATTTTTATAAAAATTTCTCGGTTAAGAAATCCGTTTGAAATTTTGAACGCGCAATCGCGCAGTCGGTTGCAATGCTTTTTCCTTCCTTAAACATTTAC
>WFWP01000038.1 GCA_015491055.1 Patescibacteria group bacterium
ACCGTCCGTTTTTCGGATATAAATTCAAAAAGATAATCATAAACAGCATTTGAAATTATATCTACCGCCTTTTTATTGCTTTTGAATTTCAATTCTTTTATCAAAGAACGAGAATATATGTTTGCATAATTGGACAATGACACAATGTCACACTTGCATGTATCAAATTCCAAAACAAAATTCCCTATATCATAAGGAAATTCGCTTATGTTTTTCAAAATACGCTCCGAATCTGAAAGCGGAAACAATATGTTTACAATGAAGTCCTTAACGCTTGACAAAGTCAGATTCATATTTTTATAGCAAAAGCGCCGTTCTTATAAATAATGCGAATTCATATTATACACAATATCATCGATAACCACACTTACGTTTATATGGTATGATATCCTGAATAGTATGGGATTTTTAGATAAAATTACAGATGCCATATCTAACTTGTCCGGCAATTCGGTCGGGGGGAGCGTATTGGGTATTGATATAGGTTCTTCCAGTATAAAATTGGTTCAATTGAGGCGTGAAGATGGCAGAGCGATACTGGAAACATACGGCGCCATAACCTTGGGACCTTATAATGGCGTTGAAGCGGGAAAAGCGGTAAAACTGCCCGTTAATAAAATAACGGAAGCATTATCCGACTTGATGAGAGAGACAAATGTCACAACAAAAAGCGTTTCCGTGGCAATACCGTTCGCATCAAGTTTGACATCAATCATACAAATGCCAAATATGCCCAAAAATCAACTCAACCAAATGATTCCTTTGGAGGCAAGAAAATATATACCCGTACCCATGAATGAAGTTATGTTGGATTGGTTCATAATTCCGGACGAGGAACCGAAATCAAGAAGTGAAATACTGGAAGGCGTATATGATTCTTTTGAAAAACCGAAAGAAAAAAATAATTTGGAAATTTTACTGGTTGCGATTTTCAATACCATACTTAACGATTACCAAACCATTACGGATACATTGGGTTTAACCACAAAATTTTATGAATTGGAAGTGTTCAGCGCCGCCCGAGGATCATTAAGTCACGGCGTAGCCCCGGTTGTGATAGTTGATATTGGCGCCTCAACCACAAAAATATATGTCGTTGAGAGAGGGGTTATCAGAATGTCGCATTTGGTACATAAGGGTTCACAAGATTTAACATTGCATATAGAAAGAGCATTGGAAATTTCTTTTGAAAAAGCGGAAAGATTGAAGCGAGAAGAAGGTATGTCTGAAGATAGTTCCGTTAAGTTCGCAATGTTATCAACACTTGACCATATATTTTCACAAATAAATCATGTATTATTAAGCTACGGTAAGAAATATCATAAGAACATATCAAAGGTTATGTTTTCCGGAAGTACGGCGGCGATGGACGGGTTTTTGGAGTATGCGGAATCCAAAATTGAAAATGTTGTGACAATAGCGAACCCGTTCAATAAAGTTCAAACACCGGCATTTTTGGATGATGCATTGAAGAAAGTGGGTCCGGAATTTGCGGTTGCAACGGGTCTGGCACTGAGACAATTGCAATCGTAATACACAAAAGTAAACAAAAAATTATGGAATCCAAAATCAAATCTTCATTCATACCTAAAAAGCCAATATCCCCGACGGTAAATAAAAGTGCCGTGCGGTATAAAAGCAGCGGGATAGACATTGCCATGTTAATTTCAATTGTGCTTTTGGTTGTTGCGGGAGTTTTGTCTGCCGGAGTGTTCTTTTATCACGAACTAACGGTTTCAGACGCGAATGCAAAAAAGGAACAATTAAAAAGGGCAAAAGGAGCGTTTGAACCTAAATTGATCAAAGAATTAACGCTGCTGTCTGACAGGATAAGAGTTGCGGAAGAAATTTTGGAAAAACATACCGCGCCGTCCATATTTCTTGAATCCCTTGAAAAAGACACTTTGAGCGAGGTTCAGTTTGTGGATTTTGAATATAAACAAAAAAGCGCCGACTCTGCCGTGTTTTCACTCAAAGGTAAAACGAATAGTGTTAATTCGGTTGCATTGCAGTCCAGCAGATTTGGAGAGAGCACAATAATAAGGGATCCCATCTTTTCGGATATAGATCTTGTTAAAGATGGTGTTGTGTTCAAGGTTGACGGAAAAATAGATTTGAACGCGATAAGGTATTCAAATGTGGCAAGTATGTTTGCGGGAGGTTATGTTGGCGATGGCAGATCCGACGGTAATGAATTTTTGCCGGGTGATAATGAATTCGGAGATTTGGAGGCATTTGAATATGAATAACATTTCAAAAAAATAATTGACATTTATTATGTTTAAAATAATTTTATCATTCATATTTATAGTTATATCCATATTTCTGATTTTCGGATATGTAAAACCCACATTTGACAAGGTGGGGGTGATAAAAACCAATGTTGCGCAATATCAAAAAGCATTGAACAAAACCAGAGAAATCCAAGAATTGAAACGCTCGTTGTTGGCGCAATATAATTTGTTTGCCGGTGGAAATATGGAGAAATTGAAAAAACTGTTACCGGACCATGTTGATAATGTCCGTTTGGTGTTGGACATTGACGGAATTGCATCGCAACATGGAATACGCATAAGCGCGGTAAAAACAAAAAAAGATGCGGATATTCAAACGGATGCGCAAACCGGGTCCATAGGATTTGATCAAGCAAATCAAACAATTCAACCATACAACACCCTGGTTTTGGAATTTACCACAATAGCCACCTATGCGGATTTCAAGGCGTTCTTGAAAGACCTTGAACGAAGTCTGAGAATTGTTGATTTGGTAAGTCTTGAAATATCTCCCGCTCAAAGACCGAAAATGCCGACAAATCCGGACGGTGAAGAAAAACCCGATGAAGAAAATTTGCCGTCAATATACAAA
>WFWP01000039.1 GCA_015491055.1 Patescibacteria group bacterium
ACATTGCTTTCAGGGAAATGTTTGCGATATATTCAAAAAATTGCGCGCAAGGAAAAAATAATGATTTTGTGTTATTCACGGAATTCACTCCGGCTGATGGGTTGGCCTTCGGCGATGATCAAGCGCAAGAAAAACTGCGCGCAAAATTGTGTTTTACAGAACGGCAACGACCAATTGTGGCGCAAATTTACAACAGTAATCCCGAGCGAATGCAAAAAGCTGCCGCATTGGTGCAAAATTTGGGATTTGACGGAGTTGATATAAATATGGGCTGCCCGGTGAATGCGGTAGTTAGGCAAATATCGGGAGCCGCTTTGATTAAATACCCGGATTTGGCAATTCGTATTATAGACGCCGCCAAACGCGGAGCTCCCGATATCCCGATTTCCGTAAAAACTCGCATAGGGTATGCGTCAAAGAGTGAAATGCATAATTGGATTTCAATCTTGTTGAAAACGCGCATAGACGCTTTAACCGTTCATTTGCGAACAAGAAATCAGTTTAGCAAGGTACCCGCCGATTGGAGCGTTATGCCGGAAATTATAAAATTGCGTGATGAGATTTCTCCAAATACGATTATTGTGGGGAACGGAGATGTTCATAGCGTTGGGCATGGTATCAAATTGACTAAAGAATATGGTTGTGATGGAATAATGGTTGGGCGCGCAGCTTTCGGTAAGCCTGATTTCTTTTGTCACTATGGTGTAAATTTGGATCCCCATTGGAAAATTAAAACATTATTACATCACCTTGATTTGTTCGACAAATTGCTTTTTAAGAAAAGGTATAAATCTTTTCATGTCATGAAAAAACATTTCAAGGCATACATTGCGGGCTGGAAAGGCGCAAAAGAGTTGCGAGCGAGACTTATGGACACCGAAAACCCCAATGAAGCAATGCGGATTTTGGAGAGCGTGATATAATACGCAGAGCGTTTATGATAAGTCAAAGACAAGAGGATAACCTTGCGCTATATCGCAAATATCGCCCCAAATCTTTTAATGAAGTGACGGGGCAAGATGTTGTGGTTAACGCATTGAAGAGTGCGGTTGAAGCGGGCAATCCGGCCCATGCGTATGTATTTTCCGGCGCGAGAGGGGTTGGAAAAACCACTTTGGCTCGGCTTTTTGCAAAGGCGCTTGGTGTAAGTGACAAAGATATTTATGAATTGGATGCCGCAAGCAATAATTCCGTTGAAGATATAAGAGATTTGCGCGATTCTGTGGTTGCGTTGCCTTTTGAAAGCAAGTATAAGGTATATATTTTGGATGAGGCTCATATGCTTTCAAAAAGCGCATTCAATGCCTTGCTGAAAACCCTTGAAGAACCTCCAAGTTATTGCATATTCATTTTGGCAACCACCGAGCCGGAAAAACTTCCCGATACCATACGATCGCGCGCCCAGGTACACACGTTTAAGAGTCCGAGTAAGACCGAAATAGCTTTGTTGGTAAAAAATGTTGCCGAAAAAGAAGGGTATAAACTCGGAGAAGGCGCCGATGACTTGATTGCAACCTTGGCGGACGGCTCATTTAGAGACGGGTTGACACATTTGCAAAAGGTGATATCGGTTGCGACAGATAAGACCATTTTGACAGATGATGTGGAGCGGATTACGGGGGCGCCCAGAGGCGAATTGCTTAACGATATATTGCACGGCATTTCAAGAGGTGATATTCAAAGCGCATTGAAAGCGGTAAATAGTCTGTATGCCGATGGATCAAATATTGCATTGAGTTTGGAATTGTTATTGGAACGGGCCAGGGCCGTTTTATTGTTGCGTCATGGAGGTGAACAAGAGGAAAATGTATTGTCCGATCAATTTGGTAAAGATGATTTTACAGAACTGAAAGTTTTGGCGCGCGACCATACATCAAGATTGAAATCGGATACATTGTATGCTCTTTTGGAGGCGCAAGAAAAAATTCGTTCCGCAAGTATAAAAACACTGCCTCTTGAATTGGCGATTATAAGAACAATAGAAGAGTAATTTTTTATCATGAAAAAAGTATATTTTGTACGACATGGGGAAAGTTTGGACAATGTGGACGGCATAAGAAGGGGTGCCGATGCGGAACTTACCGATACCGGGAAAAGACAAGCGCATATTGTGGCGAAGCGTTTCAAGAGTATTCCCGTTGATATTGTGCTAACGAGTCATTTTAAGCGAGCACATGATACGGCCGTGGAAATCGCAAATATTGCGGGAGTTAACATTGAGATTGTGAATATCGCGCGCGAACGCGAATTGCCCAATGCGCTTATCGGTTTGCACAAGCAATCTTCGGAGGCGAGAAAGATTGTTGATGATATAAAGGCATCATGGCTCGGTAAGGGGAGTTTGCCCGAAGGGGCGGAATCATTTGATGATTTAATGAGAAGAATTGATTTTCTGATGGATTTTGTCTATAAGCGCCCGGAAAAAAATATAGTAATCGCATCACATAGCGGATTTGGTAGACAATTGTTGTTAAGAGTTATTTTACAACATGCCGTTACCCCGGAGATGGTTTTGAATGTGTCAAAACGAGTTGCGTTTTCAAATACCGGTATCACCACATATACGATAGATGAAAAAGGAAATTGGATATTGCATCAATGGAATGATGACGCGCACCTGGGGGAGTTATAATAGGATATATTAAATTATATACGGTTGCAACTGCAAATCTGTGTACGGCGCGTGATGAACTCGCCATACTTGCGAATCACGTAAAGATTTATAGGTTGCGGGAGTGTAACCGACGCGGAAGTTTTTGATGCATATAAACGCGGGATAGGAGTTTGTCATGTGTGCAACAGTCGCGTTATTTAATACGCAATTGCCGTTACAAATCGTCACATATCTGCGTAAGCAAAAAACTCATATTTCCATTTGAATTATCAATGAATAATAAAAGAAATAAGTGAGATAATGAGTATCGTGTTTATTTGATAATTGCGGAATGCATAAAATAATTTGGATTTTTTTGAAAAAATGGTATAAATGCTCATATTGCCGGATCGTCTAATGGTAGGACAGCGGGTTTTGGTCCCGTCAATCTAGGTTCGAGTCCTAGTCCGGCAGCAACAACGACCAACCCCGAAGCGTTGCTTCGGGGTTGTGCTCGTTGTCTGTCGGATAGGATCTCGAAAGGCGAAGGCGGACGAAGTCCGACCGAACAATGTTCGGTCGGCCGCCGAGCCCGGGCAGGAACCACTTAACGAATGCGAGCCGAAGGCGAAGTATGAGTTTAGTGAGTTGACGCCGAGTCCCAGTCCGGCAGCAACAATGACCAACCCCGAAGCAACGCTTCGGGGTTGTGTGCATTGTTTGAACACAAAATGAATTGACATTATATGATATACTGGACACGGGAGTTTATAAGTTTCAAAATTTAAGACATGGATTTCCTTTCAAGATTTAAAGCGATATCTGATGAAGATAAATCAAGAGCGGTGAGCAAATTGATAGAAAAAGCCACCCCGGACTTTAACTTTTTTTATTTAACGGTATTGTCGGTGTTAATGGCAAGTTTCGGCTTGTTGGCGGGCAGCGAGACTATCGTGATAGGAAGTATGTTGTTGGCGCCCATTATGAATCCGGTTTTGACATTGGCCTTGGGATTATCCATGAGCAATCATTTTTTGATGGGAAGGGCGTTAAGTACTTTGGGTAAGGCAACCGTTATGGCGTTGTTTGCATCTGTATGCGCAACGTTGCTTTTTTCTTTCGGCAGTTTCGGGAGCGATAATGTTCTTTCCAGCAATGTTGTGTTGTCCAGGACCGAGCCCACACTTTTATATTTTGCGGTTGCGGTTATATCCGGTCTTGCCGCGGCTTACACTTCGGTACAGCCGAAATTATCTTCCGGATTGATAGGGGTGGCCGTTGCGGTGGCGCTTGTGCCACCTTTGTCGGTGGTGGGAATAGGAATAGCCAATATGAGTTTGACCATTTTTGCCGGAGCATTGGTTATGTATTTGGTTAACATATCGGGTATTGTGTTTGCGGCAATGCTTTCTTTTTCATTGATGGATTTGCATGACAATAGCAAACAAGCGAGCTCAAAGATCGTTAAGGAAAAAATGCGTGTAAAAATGGAGGAAGAGAAAATTGAAAAGATTAAGCAAGAAAATGAAAATGTCTGATATATCAGAGCAAGAGAGAAAAAACAGGGCAAGAAAAATAATCTCTTATTTGAAGAAGAAATATCCCGAACCCAAAACAGAGTTAAAGTACAACAATGATTTTCAATGTTTGGTTGCGGTTATTTTATCAGCCCAATGTACAGACAAATTAGTCAACAAGGTTACCGATACATTGTTCCAAAAGTATAAAACGATTGACGATTTTGCGGATGCGAATTTGCATGTGTTTGCAAGAGAGATAAATAGGGTAAGTTTTTTTAACAATAAAGCAAAACACATCATTGAAAGCGCGCAATATGTCAAGATTAATTTCGGCGGGAAATTACCCAGAACGGTTAAAGAGATGACAAAATTACCCGGTGTTGCTTATAAAACGGCAAATGTTGTTTTGGGTGAATTGTATGACATTTGGG
>WFWP01000040.1 GCA_015491055.1 Patescibacteria group bacterium
ATTTAGTACCGTTATTGACAATATCTCTTCATTCTTTCTACCGAATTTGTCTTTTGCGGTAAATACCCACACATTGTCTCCGCCAATAACAAAAAATCGTTCTCTGAAATACCCGTTTTCATCAACGAACACCTTAAAATTGTTTACACGCAACTCGGAAGCGTTTTCAATTTTACCCGAAATGGTTATAACACCTTCTTGCATTATCACATTTTCTTTGTTGAACAAAATTATTTTCGGACCGATAATTATATGTCTTGCGGAATACAGAGCATACGCAATAACAAACAATATGAATACGGCAAAAATAGCAGTTTTCAACCACTTATATCGCATACAGGACACACACGATAACGCTTTAACTTATGACATAAGGCAACAAGCCCATAAATCGTGCTCTCTTTATCGCCAAAGTCACTGCGCGCTGATTTTTTGCGGTTAAACCTGTTACCCTGCGATTCAAAATCCTGCCATGCGGATTTAGAAACTTCTTCAAAATTTCCACATCTTTATAATCAATGTGTTTTATGTTGTGTTTTTTGAAAAAATCCGTTTGCATAATCGTTATATTAATTTTGTAACTTTTTAATTTTTAATTTAACAAACAAACACAAAGTCATACCATTCAAAATTTGTTTGAATTGAAAAATATTTTAGAAAGGTATGTCCTCAGGATTTATGTCATCTTCCGGATACTCCACCTTTCCGGAATCGCCATCAGCGGGCTTGGGTTCCGCAGATGCGTCTCCGTTGTATATTTCATTTTGAGAATTTGCGCCCTGCGCGGACGGGCCGAACTGAAAGTTATCAACTATAATTTCAGTGCGATACATCTTCTTTCCGCTTTCTTTGTCGTCCCAACTTCTCGTTTGTAAACGACCTTCAATAAACACGGGACGACCTTTTTTAAGATATTGATGCGCCACTTCAGCCTGCCTGCCAAACATTACTATATTGTGCCACTCGGTAAATTCTTTCTGTTCACCGTCTTTTTTGTACCTGTTTGTGGTTGCGATACGAAAACTGCAAACTTGATTGCCGCTAGGCAACGCACGCAATTCAGGATCCGCTCCCAAGTTACCGTACAAAAAGACTTTGTTTATATACATAACTTTGCTTGATTAAAATTAATATAAAGGCAGGGTCCGCGCCCGTAATTCTATTACTTTTCCAACAATTTGTCTATTGTTTCATCAATGTCTTTATCCAACTCATCGGTGCCACTTTTCTTATTATCGTCACTTTCACTAATGTTGACATCTTCTTCATCTGGCACTTGTGTGATTATGTCATCATTTTTAATCTCTCGCAATTCCGCAAGATTGATATTTGCCAATGTGTCTTCGGCAACAGTTTTTATCAGAAGGTAACGCATGATATTTTTGTTGTGCTTAACGAACTCTTCTTCAAAAACGGAAAGTTGTTTCGGATCAAATTCAAATTTTATCCAACCGAAAAACGATGTGTCATATTTCGTATTCCTTCCACCTTCGCCTATAACAAATGTGTACGCAAGATCTATGCGTTCAGGTTCTCCTTCGGAAATAACTTTTCCGTCCGATTCCTCAATCGCCACGCGAAGAGCGTTTACCTCATTTAGGACTTCTTCTTCGGTGAGCGTGGGTACCATATGGTAGCCAAGTTCATACACTCGGCGCTCATCGTTATACTCCATAGTTCAACTGATTGATTACAAACTGCTAATATAATAATTCGCGCGTAAATATAGCACTTTCTCACCACAAAATCAATCACTTAAATATCAAGCGTTCGTATTGAACACTCTTTGCGAATTTGCCAATAATTGTTTACGCGTCACTTCCCTATCCTCACCTCGCAAATCTGCAATAGCGTTGACTATGTCAATAACAAATACCGGCTCATTGCGCCTTCCTCTATGGGGCACGGGAGCGGCATATGGCGCATCAGTTTCACTCAAAATTTTTTCCAAAGGCAACCATTTTACAAGTTCCTGCAAATCTTTTGCGTTTTTATAGGTGACCACCCCCGGAATTCCAAAAGTTGTTCTTTCATCAATAGCGAGAAATTCTTGCGCCATATCAACACCGAAAGTTGTAAAGTGACAATGGAATCGCAATCCGCCACCATGTTCTTTTTTATATTCTTGCAGTATTTTAAGAGCGTCATTATGCGCATCGTAAGCGCTTTTCCCATCATCGCCAACACCTGAACGAATGTGCAACATAAGTGGAAGCCGATGTTGTATTGCAAACTCTATATGTTCCTTAAACAGATTTTGTTGTCGTTTTCTCTCTTCTTTTGAAGTGCCATCACTTCTGAAATAATCCAATCCGCATTCTCCCACCGCGACCACCTTACTCATGTCAATTTCACCCGAGTTAACTCGGCTGTTTATCGGTTCAAAATTCTCAACCGTATTCGGATGTACACCAATGCAAGCCCAAACATTGCTTACGCTTTTTGCAAGTTTCACAACTTGCAGACTGGTTTCCAAACTTGTACCCACGACAATAGCGCCAACCCTCATATCGGACATTCTATCGGACACTTCTTTCCTGTCACCATCAAAATCATCAAAGTGAATATGAGTGTGTGTATCTATATATTGTAATGTGGACATACCGCATTTATTTTTCCAACCTGCTAAACAAATTCTCCGGTTTTTTGTTTTCTTTGATCGCTCGCTGTATTATCTTCGCACTCTCGGGCATGAACGGCGTCAGGTAAGCGGCAACCTCATAAAGTCCGCGTACCAAATCCGTAATTATTTTTTGCCCCGCCTCCTTGTCGGTCTTTACCACTTTGAACGGCTCGGTTTCGGTTATGTATTGATCAAGCTCGCCGATACGCTTCCAGACAATATCCATTGCTTCATTAAATTTAAAGTTTTTCATTGCTTGCACGAAATCCTTACTCCATTCTTTGTCCTCCGCCGCAATCGGCGCGTCCAAATGCGTCTCCGCCATTTTCATCACCCGCGCCGTTAGATTGCCAAGACCGTTTACAAGGTTTGCCGTATACCACTCATCCATTCGCTCCCAAGTAAGATCAGAATCATCGGTCGGGTGTACATGCCTGAGCAATATATATCGAGTCGCATCCACACCGTAGCGTTCAACCAACTCGCCCGGCGCAATCACATTACCCAACGATTTGCTCATTTTCTGACCGTCACCGGTTATAAAGCCGTGATAAAAAACCACATCCGTATTTTTAATGCCTGCAGACATAAGCATCGCTTGCCACATGACAGATTGAAACTTTATTTGATCTTTACCCGCCATTTGAATGGTGTATCCGTCTTGCCAAAACTTCTTGAAATTTCCGTCCTCATTCGGATAATCAAGTGTTGAAATATAATTTGACAAGGCGTCAAACCACACATACATAACCTGAGTATCATCTCCCGGGACGGGAATACCCCAACGCAAACGATCTCTTGAACGAGAAATGCTGAAATCTTCAAGGCACTCTAAAATTTGCAACGCTTCTTTCCTTCTGAAATATGGGATCGTGTGATCGGCATGTTCAAGATACGCCTTTAACGCCAATTTATGCTTTTGTAAATTGAAAAAATAATTTTCTTCTTCAAATTCTTCTATTTGCTTACCGAGATGATACGGACATGAACCATTCTCATCCAAATCTGATTCTTTCACAAACGATTCACATCCCACACAATACAATCCTCTGTATTTCTTTTTATAAATATCGCCATTTCGTTCCGCAAGCGCCCACAATTTCTGCGCCGCTTTTACATGATTATCGTCGGTCGTGCGAATAAACCTGTTCACGGATATATGCAATCGCTTTATCACTCCCTGAAACTGCTCCGCGTATGTATCCACATATTCTTTCTCCGTTTTTCCCGCACTTTTTGCCGCATCCGCTATTTTTTGACCATGCTCATCAGTGCCGGTATTAAAAAACACATCGTGCCCCAACGCGCGATAAAAACGCGCAAGCGCGTCCGCCTGCACGAACTCGGCAACATGTCCTATATGAGGACTGGCATTTACATACGGAAGCGTGGTGGTTATATATATGTTTTTCTTGACTGCAGGCATACGCGCATATTAAATCTGCTCATGTTTCCATTTATCCAAATCTTTAACTATTTCTTGCAAAACAGCGGCGAGCGGAACCGAAAGCAGTATACCCAAAAAACCGGCCAATTGCGCCCCGACTATCAAAGCCAGCATGACCATCAACGGCGGAACTCCCACAACTTTTGTCACCACAAGCGGGTAAATAAGGTTCCCCTCAAATTGCTGAATGATTATATACAATGCCAAAACCAATAATGCCATTGTGGTCCCACCCGTTATATATCCTATGGCAACCGCGGGTATTGTGGCAAGCACAATTCCGAACACCGGTATCAATCCAAACAATACAACCAATGCGGAAAGCAGCAATGCGTATTTAACACCTATAATGGTCAATCCCAGATATGTCAACATTCCTATGATCAATCCTGATAACAATTGCCCTTGCATCCACTTTCCCACCTTGTCTTGCGAACGCCTCAATAAATCAACTGCGTATTCTTCATGCTTTTTTGGAACCACCAATCGTATAAAATCTCTCACATTGCTCTCCTCTACCGCAAAATAAAAAGAAAATATTATAATCAACACAAAAGTAAACAAACTTCCGAAAATTGCGTTTACAAACGCAAACGCATTTGAAGAATAAGAACTGATCAACCCGCCCAGAGAATCTTGCAAATTACTTATACTTACACCGTCGGGAAGAAAATCCGATATTATATTATCCGCTTCCAACACTTGCGCCAGAGCCGGCATATCGCGCAATAAACCGGACATCTCTTGCAAAAGCACCGGAACAAAAGAATAAATCAATCCCGCGAACATGGCGATAACGGCCATATAAACTATCAATACCGAAAACACTCGAGGAACCTTGAATCTTGTAAAGAAACGAATGCCCGGCTCTGTTGCGGATGCCAACACGATAGATGTGACTATGATCAAAACCAAGTCCCGCAATTGCCACAACAAATACACAATACCCAATATCAAAAGAATTTTAAGTACCGTCCCAGCATTTATATTTATGGTCAATTGTTTGTTCATAAATTAATAGATAAAATACAGTCATAACAACAACGAGTACATAATATGCTACTTTAACATCTTTGGCAAATCCTCAATATGCGCGCGAATTTGCTCTCCGGTATCTCTGTCCCTCAAAGTAACGGAATTGTCTTTCAAGGTGTCAAAATCAACAGTGACACAGTGCGGAGTGCCTATCTCGTCTTGCTTTCTGTATCTTTTTCCTATTGAACCGGAGATGTCAAAAATGGCATTTGTTTCTCGCAACAACAAATCAAACACCTCTTCCGCCTTACTCACCAATTCCGGCTTATTCTTCAACAATGGCAACACGGCAACTTTTATCGGCGCCAAATTTTTCTTCAATTTCAATACTGTGCGCTCTTTGCCGTCCAAAATATCCTTGGTGTATGCATCGCACAATACCGCGAGAAAAACTCTTCCCAAGCCCGCCGATGTTTCCAAAATCCACGGGATATACTTCTCGCCGGTTTCCTGATCGGTATATCTCAAATCAACACCCGATGCGCGACTGTGCACGGTCAAATCATAATCCGACCTATCGTGTATACCTTCAATTTCCCCGAAGCCATACGAAGGAAAATCGTATTCAATATCCCATGCGTCTTTCGCATAAAAAACGAGATTATCATGACGTTTCCAGCGTAATTTGTTTTCATTTATACCCAATTCGTTAACATACCAATCCCATCGCTCTTTCTTTATACGCTCATACTCTTTTTCATTTTCATGCGGTTTGACGAAAAATTGCGTATCCGCTTGTTCAAATTCTCTTGTTCGGAACAAAAAATTGCGCGGAGATATTTCATTGCGAAACGCTTTTCCTATTTGCGCCACCCCAAAAGGAATTTGCGCATGCATTGAATCAACAACATTTTTGAAGTTTAAATAAATTCCTTGACATGCCTCGCCGGGCAGGTACGCGGGATTTTCATTGGTTCCGGTAAAATCTCCCAAATTTGATTGCGCAAGCAAATTAAAAGCGCGCACCTTGCCAAAATCGTTACTCCCGCATTTTACGCATTTAATTTTATGTTTATATTCATCAAACAGTTCCTGTAATTTATCCTCACTCATTTTTTCATCGGCATTCACTCCCACCTTCTCCAACTCTTTGTCAACACGCAATCTTGCATTACAAGATCGACATTCCACCATCGGATCATTGAAACTCTTCGTATGCCCACTGGCTTCCCATACTCGCGGATCTTTGAAAATCGCGCTGTCAATACCGTAATAATTCCGCTTATCGTACACATTTGCCTTCCACCAAGCCTTTTTTATATTGTTAAGCAGTTCAACCCCAAGCGGACCGAAATCATATATACCCGCCATACCTCCATAAATTTCCGAACCCGGAAAAACAAAACCCTTGCGTTTTGCAAAAGAAATTATCTCATCCATATTGTCAACACCTCTTTCTTTGCCCGCGTCGGTACTCATAGTGTAATATACTCTTAACGCGTTCATTCTACATGTCAACGAACCACTTGTCCACCGTATGACTCGTCTTCCAACAGCATATTGTTCGATGTGTCAATATCGTCAGCAGTTACTCTTAACTCCTGCCCGGTATAAGTATCAACGGCTTCCAATACTTGTTGTTCAACCAAAGTGGGGCTGGTACCTATTTGAGACACGCTTGGAACAAGTCCTATCGCAAATGTGACCGATTTTGGAACAAGCGAAATTCCGGACCCCGCCTTAACCGAACCGACATACCAGGTTACGGTATTCTTTTCTCTGTTATACACCACCCTCTCCGTAGCCGGCAATACCAAACCTATCCACCTTACATACGGAGGAAGCTGTGCGGTTACCATTACTTCTTCCAAATCCGATGTGGTGTTTGAAATTTCCCATACAACAGCATATACGGTTTCATATTCCGCCTTTGGAGGTATAGGGCCTTTTGAACCGAACGGATTGTTTCTGTACAAAGCCATCGCGTCAAATGTGACATCCGTTCCGATTTTTACCGTTTTTACATATTTAGCTTTCAACACCTCGGGAACGCCTTGCTCATTCAGTCTGTTGCCCGCAGAGTGCACGGTAAAGGTCAAGAACGGCTCTTTTAATCTTTGCAAAAATTCCTTTGTTAAAGGTGTAATCTCAAAATTAAACACACCTCTTTCACCGGGAGGAAGCGTTTTCAATACTCCGCCGCTTGTTTTGGGGTCCCAGAACAACAAACTGTCAACAGATCTGTAAAAACCATGTTGCCCCGCATCAACACCGGCCTTATTCAACGCGGTACCATCGAGCGTAATTGCTATGGTCGCATCAGTTATGGGCACTTTAAGATTGTTCTCCCACGAAACGGCAACATTGAAAGTTGTACCGGAGTTCGCCACAAATTCGTCCAAGTCCGCGCCACCGCTTGTCAATTTCACATCAAGGAACGGCCTTTGAACATTTATTTCATGTTCAATCTTTGACAAAACCGTACCCTCTTCGTTAAGGTTTTCCAAATCTTTGAAAGCGCCCAAACCCGCCTTGGCTCTTATTATCTTCACATCACCCGATTGCCCTCTCGCCGTTACGGAAAAATGCACAACCCGTTCTTCTCCCGGGCGTAAATCTCCCAAAATCCATCTGTAATACTTATCGCCGGACACATCAAAAACCGGCGCGCTGTCCGCAATATCAATACCGAAAGGCAAAGATATGTCCACATACACGCCACTTAACAATGTGCTTGACTGGGATTTGATTTTCACGCTCACGGGCACCTGTTGACCCGAAACAGTTTCTTTATTCGCCTCAATGGTGGTTGATAGGGCGTCTGTATTTATTAAAACCGAATGCTTGGCGTTTTGAGCGTATATTGCGCTACCTCTCTGCATTCTATATTGCAACTCCACATTTATCTCCTGAACATCTCCCGTGTTCCCGAACACAACCACCCTTATCGCTCCCCTGCGCGCGCTTCTGGCATCTATCAATCCGAGAGGAATGCGTTCGGATAACAAAGGGGTTTTAAAATCCGCGGGTGATACGGACCCTTTTGGATATGTAACCACAAGTTCGGCCAATTCAAGAGGAATGTCATATCTATTGGTCACCAATAACTGCAATTCCAGAACATCTCCCGATGCGATTGAAGAAGCTCCCTCTATTGAAATGTTTACACCGTCTGCGGATAACGCATATTTTGAATCGCTAATGTACTTAAATGCGATGAAACTCGCAGTTATAAACACAAAAACGGAGATCAACATAAATATCTTGGCAAAATCGGATATTTTTTTTACTTTGGGTGTATAAGATATTTCCTTGTCATCTCCGTCCGAAATATTCCAGTCATCACCGACCAATTGAGCCTCTTGATGAACATTTCTTCTCGGTCTCCACGGCAAAAATCCCTTCTTTTCCCGAGAATACATACGATCATGCAACTTTTGGATAATATCATCGGATTGCAATTTTTGTCTCTTTATTCGCTTTTTGTCCTCATTCGTTTGCATATGTTAAAATAATAACATGTAAATTTACCGCATGTCACACTCATTAATATCGCGACTCTGTTGATAATTTGAATGTAAATTTTCCCGTTTCCAACCGCACTCTCGCTTATACACGCAAAATCACATGTGACTGCACGCTATGGATTCGTTTACATATTTAAGCAATGTTTGCGTTGACATGGTTCCATCGCGAAACTTTTGCAAAATGTTATTTTGCAAATACCCCAATGACACCAGAATTTCTGCAACAGTTTCAATCTCAATTTCATTAAAAATACGATACGATAAATTATCATCGCCTTTTTTAACTTGCGCGCTCAACAATTTATTACCGCACGCAAGCAATATGTCGAACAAATGTGAATCGCCAAAGTCCGATGTATTGGTCATAGTCATTCTGCATATAAATTGAGATATGCGCGCAAAAACGCGCAATGTTTCTCCTTGAAAAAAACAATGATTTCCATTTCCCAATTGAAAAAAATTCGCGTCCTGCACCCCGACGATTCTCCAATTGTTCCTACCGCGCACCAAAGAAACCGTGACATGGGAAAACAATTGCAATCGATTTCGCATCTTACCGCTTTCTTTTCGAAAACCTATGGCTTTTGCCGTTATCAAACCCAATTTGTCGGTTAACAACCAAAAAATCATATCGCTCTCTCCGGAGATGACTTTATTTATCGCTATGGCTTCCGTTGTGTATATTTCATAGTTCATAAAATAAAACCGTTTCTTGCGCAATAAGCGAATACATTTTAACATTTCAAAATCACGGGAAAAATATGCGTATTAAAATACATGAAAGTTGGCGCGAGAAACTGAATGAGTACTTCAACACGAAAGAGTTCAAAAAAACCGCGCACAAAGCGAGACAAGCGTATTTGGATAAATCGAAAACAATATTTCCACACCCGACAAAAATATTCAATGCGTTTAACACCACTCCATTCAATCAAGTGAAAGTGGTTATACTCGGGCAAGACCCTTATCACAATCCGAAACAAGCTCACGGATTGGCATTTTCGGTGCCAAACGGGGTTCCCGCTCCCCCTTCATTGCAAAACATTTTGAAAGAATTACATGATGACTTATCACTCTCCAATAACCATGAAAAAACTTCGCAAACAGATTTAACACCATGGGCGAAACAAGGTGTGTTGTTGTTGAATTCGGTATTAACGGTTGAGAAAAACAAACCCGGAAGTCACGCAAATATGGGATGGGAACTGTTTACCGATAAGGTAATTCAAATTTTATCAAACGAAAAAAAACATCTCGTATTCATACTGTGGGGAGTGTATGCAAAAAGCAAACAATCACTTATTGACACGAACAAACACCTGGCATTAACCGCCCCTCATCCGTCACCCTTGTCGGCCCACAAGGGCTTCTTTGGGTGTCGTCACTTTTCAAAAACGAATGCATATTTGAAACAAAACGGAATTGAACCGATAAATTGGGAGTTGTAGTCTTTTATATCGCATGATGCAAGCGCAACACAAAAAAACAGATTACAATATCGGCACTATAGCAACCGGATACTTGACTTTCCTTATCAATTCCTCAAACTCATTCTCGCTTGTGAACATATCCGACTTTTCCACTCCGTCAATTCGTATTCCTCCCAAAAAATTCATACTCTTTGCCATTTCATACGCTTGATCATACGAATTCGCGACATACCTACCGTAATACGAAGATATACTGACACCTTCATGTTCAATACTCTTAAATGTGTCGGTTGTTTTGTTTGACATGATAAAAAATATTACCACAAAAAATAAATTGGAACCGCAATTTTAACAAAAGAGTTTGCAAAACATCTCAAATCTTCTTGTAACCGCGCAGAAGTTTTGCATACACATGTAAATTATGTCTCATGACAATAACTCCGGCTGCGGGATCATTAACTTGAAGTAAATGTTTTAAATAACTTCTGGTATATAAGCTACACCCGCACTCACATTCCGATTCTAACGGAGTTAACTCGGCTATATTCTTTGCCGTACCTATATTCTCCGTTGTGATACCATCTCCACTTTCACCCCAAATAAACGCTTTTCCATGCCTGCCGTCGCGCGTGGGTATGGTGCAATCAAACATATCCCAGCCCCATGACACAAACTTTTTTATATCATCGGGCTTGCCCACACCAAGCGCGAACTTCAATTTGTCATCGGGGATAATATCCGCAACTCCTTTGACAATTTCCTCCATAAGATTTCCATTTGCATCTATATGTAACCCACCGAAACCGAATCCGTCCCACTCACCTGTTTTGAGCAAGCCGTCCATACACTTTTGTCGCAAATCCAGATAAGGTCCGCCCTGTATCACCGCAAAAATTTTCGGGCGCGTTCGTTCCGTCCAGCACCTCCTTTTCCATTGCTTCTTATATTCTACCCAGGCGCGCTTGCTCCAGCGGATTGTGCGCTCTACCGCTTCTTCAATTTCATCTTTACTTCTGTCATTGGGGCGCACATCGTCAAGTATTACCATCATATCCACTCCAAAATCACATTGAATTTGCACCGAGAGTTCCGGAGTAAGCATTTTCCAGTCACCACTGTATACATCTCTAAACTTTGCCCCTTCTTCGGTTACCTTGCCCAATTCGGGATTTTTATGGATAAGTGAAAACACTTGGTATCCGCCGGAATCGGTCAATATTGGCTTATTCCAACCACTAAACTTATGCAATCCGCCCGCTTTTTTGATTATCTCCACCCCGGGGCGAAGCATCAGGTGATAGGTGTTCATACACAACGCCTCAATGCCCGTTTTTGCGATTTCTTCCATGGGTAGCCCCTTGATCCCCGCCCGCGTTGCGTCAGGCATAAAAAATGGTGTGGTAAGCTCTCCATGATTTGTTTGTATTGTTTTATTCATTGTATGAAAAGTACCTGTGATTGGAGTAAAAGTCAATGAGGTAAAAACACCTCTACAATTATACACCTGAGAAATATGTATATATCCGTGCACATTCGCTCAGGTGAGAGAGTATGCACGGTTCAGTTTATACCGTCATTACCCAAGCATATACACTCGTACTTACTCCATACTCTACTCATCATTTCTCCACCGTAACAAATGTATAGGCAAAGCTCTTCCCTTTTTGATGTATTTCTTCTTTTCCTCTCCTTTCTGCAATAACATTGGTAAATCCATACTTTTTATAATCCGGGAAAAAAACATCGGCTTGCGGGAAATCCGCATCTATCAATGTTAAATATAATCTGTCCACTATGCCCATATCAAGCGCTTGCTCATATACAAACCCTCCGCCGATTATAAAAATTTCACAATCTTTTTGTGAATGTTCAAGAGATTTCCTTTTACATTCAGCTTTTGCAGTGTTCAATGCCTCCTGCATTGAGTGCGCCACAATACACCCTCTTGCTTGATAGTCTTTTTTCTTGCTCAACACAATATTGAGCCGTTTGGGAAGCGCTCTGCCGATACTTTCAAAAGTCTTACTCCCCATTATTATAGGGCTCCCCAGTGTGGTGCGCTTAAAATGCTTAAAGTCTTCGGGTATATGCCAGAGTAAATCATTTTTGCCACCCAGCTCTCTATTGCGCCCAATGGCGGCGATGATACTGATTCTAACCATATCACTTATCTGTTATCTTATGCACCAATGCAAGCACATCTTCAATCACCTTATCCAATCCTTGACTTGCATCCACCACCTCGCCCGCGCTTTTACACATTTTATTTGCCCCAACTTTTTGCAAAACAAACTCTCTCAACCCCTTGTTCACCTTGATATGGAAATCAATTTTTCGTTTGTCAAAGTGGTTAATATTTCCATCTCCCCGCCCCTTTGCTCGAGCAATACCAATCTCGGGATCAATATCAAGCAATATGTATGCATCGGGCTCATATTCTTCCAAAAAAAGCTCTCTGGTTTGCCAAAAAAGTTTTTCAAGTTGGGGATTGCCCTGCGCGGCGATTTGATAGGCATAGGTTGATGAATCAAACCGGTCGGTGATAACTGTCTTTCCCGCATTGAGCGCCGGGATCACCACATGCTTTAAAAAATCTCTTCGCGCCGCCCAAAAAAGTGCAAATTGCGTTTCCACATCGGAATATTTTGCCAAGTCTGACAATACCAACTCTCTGATTTTTTCCGCATATTGCGATCCTCCCGGCTCACGAGCCCCTATTGCATTCCAGCCCAATTGCTCTACTACGGCTTTTGAGACCGTTGTTTTTCCCGCGCCTTCACCACCGTCTATAACGATAAATGTACCTTTTTTTCTTTTTTCTTTATTTCCAATCATAAAAATGTAATTTATTGAAACCTTAAATATGATTTAATTTATCAATAAGCTCGGGAAATTCGCTATCCAAAAAATGCCCTCTATCTTCAAATGTTATCAATTCCGACCCCGGTATATTTTTGGCAATCCTCTCTCCCTGTTCATACGGTACCACAAAGTCATCTTTTGAATGGTATACAAATATGTTTCCGCACTGCCTCATCACATTTGAATAATCACTCCCAAGCTCAAATATCACCTCGCCATCATCACCGTTTTCGCATGCGGCGGCGACCAAGTGCAATTGCGATATTTTTACCGGCAATGTGTTCTCTGATAAATACTTAAGTAAAAATGTACCGCCCAATGAGTGCCCCACAAGAACCACGCCATCTTGCAAATATTCAAAATACCTTTCAAACCACAGTTTCCATTCATTATATTTTGCATTGCCCGCGCATGGCATTGAAGGTCTATACACCTCCCATTCGTCAC
>WFWP01000041.1 GCA_015491055.1 Patescibacteria group bacterium
GTATTATGTAAATTAACGCTTCAAGCGCAACTTCAAAAAAAACAAAAACATACTCGTACGGTATAGAAATAAAAAAGTGCAACTCCTTAATTTCATAATTGCACCACTTTTTTGCATGTATGATGCATGTTAATCCGCTATACAACCTTTGGTTTTTTGTGAAATTCTGTTATAATTTTTGCGGGTACATGCAATACGCGCATAGCTCAGTTGGTTAGAGCGTCCGACTGATACTCGGGAGGTCCCAAGTTCGAATCTTGGTGCGCGTACACAACCTCGGTGGCGAACTGCGCGCAAGTTTTTCCGGTATCATTTATTTTTGTATGAGTGGAGAGTTGTACATGTTGGCAACACCGATAGGTAATCTTGAAGATATAACTTTACGCGCTTTGAGAATTCTCGGCGAAGTGGACATTGTGTTTTGTGAGGACACGAGAGTTACACGCAAATTGTTGAACAAATACGATTTGCATGCGAATTTGCAGAGCATGAATGCTTGTTCGGAAGAAGGTAAAATTGATCATATTATGGATTTATTGGCAGATGGTAAGAAAATTGCATATGTAAGCGATGCCGGCACTCCGTGTATAAGCGATCCGGGTGTCAAGTTGGTTTCCGCAGTAAGAATGTTTAATAAGAGCGCGGGCCATGAAAAGCAAATTAAAATAGCGGGCATTCCGGGAGCGTCGGCGCTGGCAACGGCCTTGAGTGTTGCGGGTATTCCGACAAATAAATTTTTATTTTTCGGGTTTTTACCTAAAAAGAAAGGGCGAGTTACCATGATCAAAGAAATTTGCGAATCTAAATACACCGTAGTTTTTTATGAATCTTCTCATCGTATATTAAAATTGATGTATCAATTGAAAGCGTATGCTTCTCATAAAAAAATAACCGTTGCGAGAGAGTTAACGAAAGTTTATGAAGAGGTTTTACAGGGTAGCGCCGATGATATCTTGGCGGAGTTTGAAAATAATCCACAAAAACAAAAAGGGGAGTTTGTTGTTATGGTTAGTGAATAGTATACTTGTGTTCAATTTTAATTGAAAAGAATTTTCATGAAAACCGTATCTTCATACAGGTTGACGCGAACACAAGTGATTTTTGTCGCCACAATTTTAATTATCACATCCTTGATGATTTATTTTGGTTGGTCATCAAGCGGTAAGGTTTCATATATTTCCTCAATTGAATATGTGACAGAGCCAACCATAATAGAAGGTCCCAAGGTAACTCATATTCCAATGCCTGATGAAGTCAGGGCCATATATATGACGGCATGTTGGGGTGGTGATAAGAAATTGCGAGACAGTTTGGTCAAATATGTTGAGGATACCAAGTTAAATTCGGTGATTATAGATATTAAGGATTATACCGGAACAATTTCAGTGCCGGTGGAATCTGATACTTTGAAAGTGGGTACTTCAGGCAAAGGATGCAAGATACCGGACATAAGAGAATTTATAGAAGAACTGCACGATAAAGGTATTTATGTTATAGGTCGTATAACCGTATTTCAGGATCCGTTGTATGCGAAGATATATCCCGAATTGGCGGTGCAAGACAGAAGCGCATGGATCAAGGGTTCTCGCGCGACACCATGGAAAGATTATAAAGGATTGGCGTTTATAGATGTGGGAGCAAGACAATATTGGGACTATGTAATAACTCTCGCAAAGGAGGCGCATGATAAGCTCGGTTTTGATGAGATAAATTTTGATTACATAAGATATCCCAGTGACGGGAATATGTCCAATACATACTATCCTCATTCGGGAGGAGAAAGATATGATGTGGATAGAGCGGATGAATTGGAGAAGTTCTTTGCGTATTTGCATGAAAAAATGAGAGAGCCGAATGTGTACGGAGAAGCCCCGAAAATTTCCGCGGATATTTTCGGAATGACCACAACAAATTATGATGATTTGACAATAGGACAAATTTTGGAAAAGGTACTGCCTTATTTTGATGTGGTTGCCCCCATGGTTTATCCAAGTCATTATCCCAAAGGGTTTATGGGATTTGACAATGTGAACAATTACCCTTACGAAATAGTTTATTTTTCAATGAAAAGCGCATTGGACAGAGCAATGGCAACCACAACAAAAATAAAAAGTTTGGCATACGAAAGAATAGGTACAAGTACTCCTCCCGTTTATGAGAAGCCCGTTTACGGACCTGAACGATTACGGGCATGGATACAAGATTTTGATTATGGAGGAGATTATGATGTACCTGAAATTAACGCTCAGATAAGAGCAAGCAGGGATGCCGGTATCACGGGCGGATATATGATTTGGAGCCCTGGCAACAGATATACGAGAGGTATTGATTATTGACAAATTCTGATATGCATGTTCAAATATACCGTGATGATCGGGCGCGCTAAAATGATTTTGCGTGACATTTCCGCTGAAATGTTTCAAGTAACAACTTGGATTGTAATAAGAATCGCTTTTGCGGTGTTTGGTAAATTGACCGTTACCGGTGTTGAAAATCTTGATAAAGAACGGGGTGCGATTATTTTGGCGCCAAATCATGCAAATGATATGGATCCGATTTTTATGCGTTCAGCAATGCGCGCGCATTCGCGGCATACACCGGTGTATTTTGTCACATATCCGTTACATATGTATCCAAAGATAGCTGATAACAAATTTAAAAAGATTTTGTATTCATTGATTCCATTTGGAATTATAGGAGCCGTACCGTTTAAGAAGGGAAGCGGAGATTATGGCGTTACATTGAGCGCGCATATAAATTTGTTAAAGAGCGGAAGGAGTGTTTGCATTTTTCCCGAGGGCAGAGTTACACAAGATGGAAATCTTGGAGAAGCGCGTGGCGGAGTGGCGTATATGTCGGAAGTGGCGAATACTCCTGTGATACCTGTAACCATTTATGGCACATTTAAATTGGGTGTTAAAGATTTTTTTACGGGCGGTCCCAATGTACGCATTCATTTCGGAGAAGCGTTGCGTCCGGGAGATTTTGTAGACAAGTTTGATTTGTCGGAAAATAGATATAAAAAAGCCGCATCGGAAATCATGTCTAAAATTGGAGAGACTTTGAATAAATGGGATAGCAAGGAAGAAAGTAATGATGCCGAACCGAAACAATAACGGTCAAATACGAAAAGACATAAAGAAGTGCGATGTGGTGGGAAAATTTGCCGTCATGTAAAAGTTGTAGTAAAATACGCGTGCGGTCGATAGCCAGAATAGCTCAGTCGGTAGAGCAACCGCCTTGTAAGCGGTAGGTCATCGGTTCGAGTCCGATTTCTGGCTCATTGTTTCTTCAGTTTCTGATATAAGGGTTTTTACGGTTTCAATATCTCTGAATCCGGCGTATGTCTTGCCGTTTATTACCAATGCGGGAAGGTCTTGTTTTATCTTATGTATTTCTTTAAGCGTATTCAGGGCTTCAAGTTTCAAGTTAACATCAAAAGAATATATTCTCAAAGAATCAAATTGTGTTCTGAGTTTGTTTAAAACATATCCCTGCTTTTCACAATCTTTGCAATCCCCGGCATTGGAGTAGAAATATAATATAACCGTCGGTTGTATACCGCATTTGTCAGACACTTTCCCAATCAAGAGCAAATCTTTTATTTGTAACAATGAATATCTTCTTTTTAATTTAAGCACCTCTTCATCGTGCATACCTCTTTGTTTTTCCATATATGCCAGTTTGCGCGAAAGATCGTTTAATTCTTCGGACAATAATGCAACTTCATTTATTTGTTCACAATTCAATCCTTGCAACAAATCAAATTGAGTTTCCAAAGACAATATGTTTATACTCATATTTTCTTCCATTTCTCTTATTTGCGCAAATTTTATTTTTGCGAGACTTTCGCTTATCAAGAATGCGGTTATGAAAATTGCCATTGTGATCGCAAATGAGAGTATGTATTTGTTATAATTCATGTTTTGCGCAAATTTAATCAATATAAATTTACATTTAATTTTCAGTTTATTTTATCTCAGCACTTTCCATTCACTTTCTTTTTTCAAAGCGGCTCGCAGTGTGGCTCCCGTGATCCAAATGGGGGCTATAAATCCGTAAAGAGCAAGATACAAAATTACATCTTTGGCGTCGGCATTTTTTATTGTTGATAATTTTGCGGAAATGTGCAAAACGGTCAGAGTTGCGATTATTATTATTGCGGTTATAAACAATATGGCATCCGTATTTATGTAAAACAAATCAATTGCGG
>WFWP01000042.1 GCA_015491055.1 Patescibacteria group bacterium
ATCATATATATCATTGACTCTGTCTTCCACATCATCATCTTCATCTGACATAGAATTAGCACGTTTACTTTCAACAAACTCTCTTATGGATGTTTTAATATCATCTTCACTATCTCCCGAAAGAAGAGCAATCGCGGTCGCCAAGGGTCCGAATCCGGGTCTGTCGGGATTTTTTATCTCTGCTATCTTCGCTGAACTATATGCTTCCGACACGGACTGTTCAATATCTTTTGCGCTTTTCACAAGCCGTTGCACTTCATCTTTGTAAGGCTTGACAACGCTGACAGCGTTCTCGGCAGACCTCATTGTATCTCCCGCGGTATAAACAACACCTCCCGCAGCAGTCAAAGCCCCTACAAGTGATATAGTGCGAAGCGCCTTGTTTAATACCACATGCCTTCTTTTAGCTTCTGTACCACGCGCAAACGCCCTGGAAATTTTATCAGCTGAATAAAATATACCCGCGGAAACCAAAGCACTTGCGCCCACAAAATACATCTGTAAACTCGCGGGTGACATTCCCAATGATTTTGCCGCCGCCAAAGATAATCCGGAACCCGTGCTGACCACAGACGCCACAAAAGCGCTTGTGGTAAGAGCGGCAAATCCCGCACCTAAAGCCGCGGATTTGAGAGAATACCGCTTTTTAACAGTCCGAGGCACTCCCGGTATCGGCCCATCATTTACCACCGCATGCATATAAGTCATAAGAGATACGAACGGGTTCTTTAAAGACGGGGTTGGTGCAGAATATACATCATTTCCTTCACTCACCCTTTTAGCAAAGGTAACAATACCCAACATTTCTTTCCAGGCACCTTGACGACTAATATCACTCATATTTACAATCCTCCGTAAATCCTTACGCATACCAGTAATGATTTGATTCCACTCCTTTTCAGGTATGTCAGGTATGTCCGTCACATTTCCCACCGCCTCACCGTTACTAAATGTACCCAAATAAGCGCGCCTCTCAATCACCAACCGCTTAAATGCATCTAAAAAGCGCTCCTCCAAGCGCTCCTCCTTTTCTTTTACGCCCGCCACATCAAAAAAACATTGTCTCATCAAATCAAGCAAGCCCTTCACCGCCTCAGAATTATTCAACACTCTCACCAATTCTGCTTGAGTGAACGATTTATGTAAATCGCCTACATTTGACCCCTTACCGTTGTTAAACTCCATACACGCACATAATACCACAAACAACACGATACGGCAACAGACTTATACACAATAATATTTGTCTATTATCACCTCAAAACTCATCACAAACACCATTAAATACTATCGCTCAATGAATAAATCGGACTTATCATCGCCATAGCAAAAAATCCGACAAACCCTCCGATAACCAACATCAAAAACGGCTCTATTATTGTACTCATATCTTTGGTTTTTTGATCAACTTCATTTTCATAAAAACTTGCGACTTCTTGCAACATTTTGCTCATTTGACCGGTCTCCTCTCCCACCGCCAACATCTCACCGATCATTGCGGGGTATAAATCTGCCCTTTCGCTGAAGATGGCGCTTATCTTTTCTCCGGACCTAACGGCCTTTGCCGCATGCATTATCACTGCGCGATGATATATATTTTTCACAACCTGTTCTGTTATCTGCAAGGAAGTGACAATATCAACGCCAGACCCCAAAAGAGAACCCAATGTGCGCGCAAATCGCGCCGCATTCACTTCCTTGGTTATCGTACCGATTACGGGAATTTTCAACACAAGCGCATGAAATATTCTCTTGCCCAAATAAGTTTTCATAAAATAGATCAGAACAAGCGCGAAAAAGGCGACGATAAATATACTCAATATCATGTTCTGAACAAGAAAATCACTTATCCCAATTATCGCTTTGGTGCTGTCCGGCAATTCAACACCTATATCATTAAAAGTCTTTTTGAGTGTGGGAACAACTTGCGTCATCATCAAATACCCTATCAATACCATTGCGCTTAAAACAATGCCGGGATACACCATGGCGCCTTTTATGCGTTTTTTCAATTTATAGTTTTTATCCATTTGCAAAGCGATACTTGCAAACGACTCCGGCAAATTTCCGCTTTCTTCTCCCGCGCGAACCATTGACACAAACAAATCATTAAACACCCTTTTATGTTTTTTCAAAGCATCGCTCAAAGCGCCTCCCGTGCGCACAAACTCCAAAACATCTCTGACCACATATCTCAATCTCGGATTCTTTGATTGCTTTTGCGCAACCTCAAGCGCCCGCGTCAAGGACAATCCGGCGCCCAACATTGCGGATAAATTACGCGCAAACAAGATAATGTCCGTTTCTTTTATTGTACTGAACCTTTCATTCAATGCTTTAATCGATTCAAAAGAAAAACCGCTAATTTTCTTAACTTTTACAATCTCACCACCTTCATCGCGAACCTTTTTATATACTTCAAACCTGTCTTTGGCTTTAACCGAACCTGTATACTCAACACCATCACGCAACGCCACATATTTGAATTCAATTAACTTGGAATTGTTGCGAACCATATTTCAAATTTATTACACCGCATGCGTTTTCATTCACTGATTACTCTTAACACCTCTTCAATGCTTGTTATCCCGGCTGCCGCTTTTTTAATTCCGTCTTCCAACATTGTAAACATGCCCTCGTCGCGCGCTTGTCTCTCAATCATATCTTCATCACTTCCCGCCAATATCAAATCTTTGATACTTGCGGACACTTTCAACACTTCCGATATGCTTCTTCTTCCGGAATATCCGCTCTCGCAATCATCGGATGAATGAGGCCTGTAAAACCTGACAGATTTCCATGTGGCATTGCGCTTAACAATTTTGTCTTTTTTCAGACTGCGTAAAACCTCTTTCATATTTATATGTTTTTCCAATTCCTGCAGTTCATCCAAAGATAAATTGTACGGTTCATCATGATTGCACAAAACCCTGACCAATCTCTGCCCTATAACCACTCGTAATGTTGAAGCGAGTAAAAACGGCTCAACACCCAAATCTGTTAAACGCGCAACAGCGCCTGAAGCCGAATTCGTGTGTAAAGTTGACAATACCAAATGCCCGGTTAAAGCGGCATTTATCGCCAAACTTGCGGTTTCCGAATCGCGAATTTCCCCGACCATTATTATATCCGGATCTTGCCTCATCAATGCCCGCAACCCCATTGCGAAATCAAGCCCTATTTCGGAATTGACTTGTGTTTGGTTTATTCTCGGCAATTGATATTCAATCGGATCTTCAATTGTAGATATGTTTACATCCGGAGTGTTTAGAATATCAAGTATTGAATACAAGGTTGTGGTTTTTCCGGATCCCGTAGGTCCGGTTATCAAAATAATTCCCGTTTTGGCTCTCATAGCTTCATGCATACGCTCCAATGCATCACCTGAAAAGCCCAATCCTTCAAGAGAAAAACCGCCGGCACCATCTTTTAACAACCTCATCACAACCTTCTCTCCGTAATGAGTAGGCAATGTACTTACACGCAAAGACACTCTCTCACCCGCCGCCTCAATTTTAAAACGACCATCTTGCGGAAGACGCTTTTCGTCAAGCCTGAGACCGGCAAGAACTTTAATCCTTGCAATAAGCGCGCTTGATATCGCGATTGGCAAATCCATAACATCATGCAAAATTCCATCTATGCGATATCTTAGCAACAATTTATTCTCATGTGACTCTATATGAACATCGGACGCTCCTTGAACTATCGCATGTTGCAAAATGGCGTCCACTATGCGCACTGCGGGAACTTGTTCGGCCAACTTACGATCGTCATTATGAAAATCTTTTGACGAATCTGTATCCATGTGCACGGACAGTCTCGCCGCGTCTTCATCTATTATACCGGCCAAATCTTCTTTCAAACTCTTGTGATATTGTTTTAATGCGTTTTTGATAGATGCTTCATTTGTCAATCTCGGCACAATCTTCATCCCGGTCTGTTTTTTAATAAAATTTAACGCCCTTAAATCATCTATGTCCAACATCGCCACTTCCAAAACATCACTTCCATCCTCTTCCGTTCGTTTATTAAACGCGATTATATTGTGCCGTCTCGCAATAGGTTCGGGTATCAATGATAAAACTTCATAATCTATTTTTTTATCTCTGAGATCTATAAACGACACTCCCAACAAATACGCGTAACTTTTCCGCAGCTCTTCGTCGGTCAACGCGCCGGAACTTACCAATACATCTCCTATTACTTTATCTTCTTCTTCCGCCACACGCTCCAATCGCTCAAATTTCTTCTCTGATATCATTCCCGCATCAATCAAGAATTTCTTTAACTGTTCCGTATTTATATACATAGGGTTAAGTATAACAAATTATTGCAAATAATTATGATTATATATCAACAAAAAACACAACAGCGGATAATCCAATACCGTAAACTTTTTGCTTAAACTTTAATTTAATTTAGAGTTTTGCCTTGACTTAATTTCAATAAGTTATATACTTTCGGGCACAATCGAATATCCGTTAATGAATATTCGCCCCTCCCGCGAGATTGGCGAATTTTTTGTTACGGACGATTCAAAATTAGTAAACAATAAATATTGTTCACACAATACTGGAAATATTACACATTAAAAAATAATGCTTATGCTTGATTTAAAAACACTTTCTCTCGCTCTGGATGAACTTGAACAAGAGCGAGGTGTAGATAGAGATGTGATAATAAAAGGTATTGAAGACGCTCTTGCGGCTGCGTACAAAAAAGAATATGGAGAAAAAGGTCAAATAATTCGCGCAAGTTTCAATCCGGAAACGGGGGATGTTGAGTTCAAACAAATAAAAATAGTTGTTGACGATACATTGGTGTACAAAAACGATGATGACAAAAAAGAAAATGATGAAAGAACTCGCTTTAATGAAGAACATCACATAATGCTGGACACGGCGAAACTTATCAAAAATAATGTAAAAGTTGATGATGAATTGGAATTTCCGCTTGAACCCAAAGAAGATTTCGGCAGAATTGCGGCTCAAACCGCAAAACAAGTTATAATACAAAAAATCAGAGAAGCTGAGAGAGAAAATACCAAAAAAGAATTTGGAAACAGTATAGGCACGATAGTAACGGGAACGGTGCAGAGGTTTGAACGAGGCAACTTGTTTGTTGACTTGGGTAAGGCTACCGCAATCTTGCCGTATGAAGAACAGATACCGGGTGAAAGATATAAACAAGGAGAAAAAATAAGGGCATACTTATATGAAGTGGATGAAAACGCAAAAGGCTCATTCATAAAATTGTCTCGCGCGCATCCACAATTCTTGGTGCAATTGTTTGCGCAAGAAGTACCGGAAATTGAAAGTGGGGATGTGATAGTAAAATCAGTTGCAAGAGAAGCCGGTTCAAGAAGCAAAATAGCCATTTATTCCCCCAATGAGCATATAGATCCCGTTGGAGCGATGGTTGGAGGTCGCGGGGTTCGCGTCTTAACGATTATGAATGAATTGGGAGGAGAAAAAATAGATGTAATTGAATGGAGTGAAAATCCCGAATACTTCATAGAAGACGCGCTTTCTCCCGCCGAAGTTGTTAAAGTAACGATACAAAATACGAGTGATGAAGAAAAATACGCTATAGTTGATGTTTTGGAAGAGCAACACAGTTTGGCAATAGGAAGAGGTGGTCAAAATGTGAGACTCGCGGCAAAGCTGACCGGATATAAGATAGATATACGAACTGTTGATCCGGCATCGCTTGAAGAAAATGGTGACACTATGCGATAACCGATTGATTGTCCAAACCAAAACCCCGCAATACTGCGGGGTTTTGTCATGTAACTACTGTTTGATGGACAAACCGCTTTATATTTCTTGAGTAATCGGCACTCTGTCCACAACAACTTCATCCGTAACCGTGCTTCCATCAAACGCTGTGCATGTCAAAGTGTAAATTGTGCGACCGTCTATCGGGCTTGATGTTTCAATGCCCGAAGTACGACTGTCACCTTCTCTGATTACCGTGCCGTTTTCATCGCGAACGGGTTGTATGGGTTCCCACAAATCACCATTGTCACCGGAAACCGTACAAGATGTTGTCTCGCGAGATTGCCATCTCACTTCCGTTGTGGCGCCATAGTGCGCAACCAAAGCGGGTACCGCGATTATGTTTGCGCTTATCATTTGTCGTCTAAATTCATTTATCGCCGCCATTCCGTCCAGTTCTTGCTCTCCACCAACTATTGTTTCACCCAAAGTCTCAACACGGTCCACATTTATCACCACATCATCCTGAACGCAATTTTGTCCGTCTGCGCATTCGGGATCGTCAGGATCGGGAACCGTTCTTTGGACTGTACGAGTCTCCTCTATTTGACATACCGCGCTTACCGTAAAGGTTTTTCCTCCTCCCATGTAACCGCTCGCTCCGCCACTGTTACCTCTACGCTTTTGAGTAAATCCTTGTTGACAACTTGTTCGCCTGTTAAGATACTCTATCACCGTACTGATGGTTTTTATGCCCGTACCAACTCTCCTTTGTGTCACTTCGTACACGGTTCCGGGTTCCGCGCCGGGCTCGGGATCGCCACCGTTAACATCTTCCCATTCGCTCCATTGTTCTATTTGACACGCGGATTCATTTTCAATAACCCTCGTACAAATATAATCCGCATTGCTTTTGACAACAAAAGTTGCCGAAAGTATCGCCAAGACCGCAACAACGGTCACCGGAAGCAATACTTTCCAATCTGTTATTTTATTGACAAATTTATTTTCATTCATACTCAAATTAATAATAAAAATTTATAATAAACACACACGACATCGTTGCGCTACGGCAACGATGCTTCGCGCATATCGTTAATCGTATAAAATATTGATTCAATTAAACCGTCCGTATTTAAAACATTCACACCCACATTCTCCCATATACCCACCGATCTATCAAATACCCAAAAGGCCGGGAATTGCAACATATTGTTTTCAATCAAATATTCTCTGTTTATTGGATAACCTCCAAAACTGGAATCTTGCACCAACATTTCCATATCTTCATCGGTAAGCGCGGTATAAATTCCATCTTCATTGTTTCGCAACTTATCCATATGATATATGGTATACCTTATCCTCATAGGTTTACTCCTTAAAACATGCAACTCCTCTCCGTCAGTTGCGAAAAATTGTATATAAGGCATACCGAAACTTTTCATCAAATCCCCTGCGTATCCCATAACTTGATCCATAGTGTCCACCGCCAGGAGACTCTCCGGCGCGGTATCTCTACTGAATTCATACAAATAAACATCCACAGCGCCTTCATAAACGGAACCGTCGTATCGTACTATGCTATCATCAGGAATCGTGTACTCGCTCTGCGGGGTCTTTATAATAAATGCGCGTTTATTTGAATCATATTTATTCTCGCTCCCGGAAACGGTTTTTGATACCGTATTCAATGTAACGACTTTTAACGGGCTTGCCAAAACTATATCATCCATCACATGCTCCTTTTTGCCCGACGTAATCACAACAGAGTTCGCAATACCATCGGAATAATTTCTTTTTACGGCTTTAATTCTAATCTTTTCCATTTTTCTAACGGGAAACTCAATGGAGTAAAAACCGTTTTCGTCAGTTTCCACCGAATATCGCTCATCGTCACCGCTTGCGGATAAAACCGAAACGCGAGCTGATGCTACCGGATCGCCATCCAAATCAATTACGCGACCGCGCGCCACAATTGTAAAGTCGCTTCCGCACCTTACACCAAATTCCTTGCAGCTCTTTTCATACAATTCATCTCTCAAATCATACTTTCCTTCAAGTTCATATATGTAACCCAATCTGAACAAATCATCTTTACCGTATTTGTTATCACGAATTTTCTGCTCCAAAACGGATTTTATGTCCAAAAATGACCCGTCTTTTTCAACTTTGTACAACTCATTGTGAAACCTGTATTCATCCGGCATATCCGATATATTCACAACCGATAAGGCATCTTTTTGTTTAATGTCTGATTTCCGAACAATCCCCGCTATATTGTCTATCTGCCATTGAGTCAAATCTTTGCGAGATAATTCGTTTACATCCATAAACGCCACCTGTTCCAAACCGTTTTCATCAACGAACCTGTACCAAAACCCCCTATAAATATCATTGGCGCTGACACCGGCCACACCCGTCAACGCATTTACCAACTTATCCCTGTTCTCGGCTATTTGAACTTCGGACAAACCCTCGGTGCCTGCACTCTTCAATAACCTGTTGGAGTTCCAAACCGTATAAGCGAAAAACAACAATGAAACCATCAATAGCGCAAAAACGGAAATTGCAACAATCGCTTTTCCAACATTCATAATGCCGTAAATTATACAACCAATGTGGCAATATTCACAGCAACCTTAAGAAACAATGTGGATAAATACTTTGCCACGCTCAAAGTGTAAGTGTATAATCACCAACGGAAAATGTTTAGTATTACCATTTAATAATGTAAATTTACAATATGCACAGTAAAACTTTTAACATAGTTGTGGGAGTAGTCATAGCGCTGGCGATTGCAATGTTTGCGGGATTGTATTTGTTGGGATTGTCTTCCGACAAAAACGACGATTATTTCAATGAGGGGTACGGAGACGAATACGGCCTATACGAAGATGAATATGGTGAGTATGTGGATGATGAATACTTCGATGACGATCAGTATGCGATTTATGATGAAGATTATGAATATTTTGAAGATGAGTTGTGGTTTGGTCCTGAGGGAGAACAATACTTTTTTGATGGAGAAGAATTGAGCGACTATGACTTGCAAGAAATTGCCGATATATATTTTAACGGTGAGGTTGCGGGTGAAGATTACATGATTGGTGATTTTAACGCTGAAGATTTGGACATCTTATACGAAGATGCGACGATTATAGACTTGCAAGCGCAATAGCGCAATAAGCGTAATAAAAGTTAAATTGGTTTATATCTGCATATTCTGTTTCCACACTTTATGAATGATGGCAATTTTCATGAAAAAGGTGAAGGTGAAGATAAATGTGAAGGAAAGTTCGGGCCTCTCATAGGAGTGATTATTATTGTGATTTTGATTATGATTGGAGGATTCTATTTTTGGAGAATCGCCACCGATAAATATATTCACAGTACCGATAACAACACGACTTTCAAGACAAGTTACGGGGACACGAAAACCGAGCAAAATGACTTATTACATAATTCATAACAAAATCCCGCCACATGTGGCGGGATTTTGTCTTCTAGAATGTACAAATAATTACTTAACCGCGTCTTTCAGCGCCTTTGCAGCCCTGAATTTTGGAACTCGCATAGCCGGTATATTTATGGTCTCACCTGTTCTGGGATTTCTTCCTGTGCGACCCGCTCTCATTTTTGCCTCAAAAATACCCAATCCGGATATGGAAACCTGTTTATCATTTTTTAAGGCGTCAACAATGGAATTGATAACGGCCTCTATTGCCCTCTCGGCATCTGCGCGAGTAATGCCCGTAGCATCTCGTACGGCATCTACAATATCTGATTTATTCATAATCAAACAAAATTAATTGATAATTCCCTGCTAATTCCACAATCAGTATACACATAGCAACATGTTGCGCAAGAGTATATGTAGTCCTACACATAACGCAAAAGTAGATGCGCATTTACATCGCGCCGTCTCCACCGGCATTGAAATTCCGTCAATAATATAAAACTGGTACAGTAGCAGATAACTTTACACGCAATTCGAGACAATACCTCTGTTACAATGCAAAATCACCAAACCATGCGCTCCGATGAGACATACCGAACTTTTTATTTCCTTAACCCTCACCTATAAAATACATGTCAATATCACGATTTATCATCCAGCAATCTCGGCACACTTTCAACGAGGCCACCCATGTTCCCCGAAGTTAGCATTAACAATATGCAATCTTCTGTCAATTGGTTTGCTATTTTTTCGGCATCTCCGGGACCTACAATAGTGGTTAATACGCCGGATTTTTCCAAAATACCCTTTATGTCTTCAGCGCTCAATTGATTATGTGTTTTATTAAATACCGGAGGCCTGTACAGAAACATTTGTTCAGCCTCACAAAATGCATCTTCATACCAATGCTTCATATTTGGATCACGCCAACTGAAAGTATGAGGCTCAAACAAGATAAAAAGTCTCTTGTCGGGAAAATGTAATTTTATGGCGGAAATACTTGATCTCGCTTTATCGTACGAAGTTCCGAAACCCTCATATACCGCTATTTGAGACTTATGAGTTTTTTTATCAAGACGTCTTTGCAATCCCGAAAAGGTCATTACACCGGAACGCAATTGTTCCGCCGAAACAAGTTTTTTTTCAAGAAGCATTGCGGACACGCCAACTATATTTTCCACACTGTGCGCGCCGAGCATACTTGTAACGAGTGTGGTAATCTTCTCACCTCTTCTGTACAAGTCAAACATTGTTTTTTCACCATATTCAATCCCGTTTGCATAATAATCCGCATCACTATTATCCAACGAATAAAATATCGTTCTTCCTTGTTTTTTTGCACTATAATCCTCGGCAAGTTTTCTGGCATGTTGTTCATCAAAATTTGCCACAATAAATCCATCATGGGGCAAACCGTTAATTAAACTGCGAAACGGTTCAAGATACTCCGAATGAGTCTTATATATATTTACATGATCGTGCACTGCGGAAGTCAAAAGCACATCATGCGCGTTATAATACAAGAATTTTGCGCAAGAATCATGAATTCCCGCGGGATATTCATCACCTTCTATGACAAAAAACTCGGAATTTCCCATACTTGCGCTCGGCATATTCGGGCAAACGGCCCCAAACATATATCCGGCATCAATTCCCGAATTTAACAAACAATGCGCCATAAGCGCGGTGGTGCTTGATTTGCCATAACTCCCCACACAGGTTATTGTTGACCGCAATTTCAAAATGTCACCGAGAACATCGGCATATGAACGCACGGGCACATCAAGAGATCTCGCTTTTGCCACTTCCGGATTTGTATCGTTTAATGTATTGCGAGAACCTCCTAGAACTATCATGTCGACATCTTCAGGTATATTTTGAGGGCTGTATTCTTTTGCAAAATCAATTCCATTACTTTCCAAATATGTTTTCATAGGGTCATATGCTCCGGAATCCGAACCTGATATAACATGCCCCTTTTCTTTCATTAAAATAGCGGTTGCTCCCATGCCCGTTCCGCATATTCCCACAAAATGTATCTTTTTCAAATTGGATATCATGCGTACTCAGTTATCATGTATATTATGCGCAGCAAAATGCGATTATCTTGCATATTCTATGCTTCTCGTTTCCCTGATTACATTCACTTTAATCTCGCCCGGGTACGACATTTCTTTCTCTATTTCCTTGGCGATTTTTCCAGCAAGTTTATACGCTTCAATATCGCTCATTTCTTTAGGGTTTACAAAAACCCTCAATTCCCTTCCTGCGGATATGGCATAACTTTTATCAACTCCCGATTGACGATTTGCGATTGCTTCCAAATCCTCCAACCTTTGAATATATTGCTCAATGGTATCCTTGCGCGCCCCGGGCCTGCCTCCACTTATCGCATCCGCAACTTGCACAATATAACTCTCCGGAGTCTCGTACGGATATTCTTCGTGGTGGGACTGCATGGCTTTTATAATTCGCTCATCCACATTGAATTTTCTCAAAATTCTTATACCTATTTCAACATGCGTTCCTTGCACCTCATGATCCACCGCTTTGCCGATATCATGCACCAAAGCTCCCGCGCGGGCTATATGAGGATCCGCCCCAACCTCTTCCGCTATAATTCCCGCTATGTGAGCCATTTCAACGGAATGTCTCAACACATTTTGCCCGTAACTGGTTCTGAAATGCAATTTTCCCAGCAAATGAATTATTTCGGGCGGTAAAGAATTTACATTCGCTTCAAATACCGCTTTCTCTCCCGCTTCTTTTATGATTTCGCTTATGCGTTCGGCGGACTTTTTAAGCGCTTCTTCTATTTTTGCCGGTTGTATGCGCCCATCGGCAATCAATGTTTCCAATGCCGTTTTGGCTATCTGCCTGCGTATCGGATCAAAACTGGATATTGTAATCGTATTGGGAGTATCATCTATTATTATGTCCACACCGCTGGCATGCTCAAAAGCTTTTATGTTTCTACCTTCTTTTCCTATGATTTTTCCCTTAACATCATCACTGGGCAATTCCAATTTTGTTGAAATCACATCGGCAGGCATTGCGTTTCCCATACGATGTATCGCTGATGTTAAAATCTCACGGGCCTTTCTTTCCATAACTTCCCTGCCGGCAACCTTCAATTTTTGAATTCTTTGCATCAAACTTTCTTCATAATCTTTCTCCACTTGCGCAAGCAATTCCTCCTTGGCTTCATCAACAGACATTTGAGAGACTTTTGACAACTCTTCTTCTCTTTTCTTTACAAGCTCCTCCGCGCGCATTCGTATATCTTTGATTTCTTCAACCTTTTGTTTTAGCGCTTCCACATCATTATCAATCGCGGCTTGTTTCGCATCAAGCTTTTCTTCTTTTTGCAATAATCTTTGCTTTTCTTTATGCAATTCCTCCTCTTCTCTTTTTATTTCAGCCAGCCTTTCTTTCGCTTCTTTCTCGGCTTCTTTCTCGGCTTCTTCAATAATCTTTTGCGCCTTTTCCTTTGCATCAAGCTCCATTTGTTTTACTTTAAGTTCCATAGAACCTTTGGAACCCAAAGCTATTATCCACCTTAAAAAATACCCGGCGGCCAAACCTGCCAGCCCCACACCCGCAAGCAGAAGCAAAACGGTCATCATGGTCATAATTGTTGTTTGTTAAACGACATCAACCGAAGATGGAATCCACAATATCCCGCCAATGCCGCATTTGATTGCTAATATGTTGTGTTATGATAGCAAAAAATGTATAAAAGCAAAATGAAAATAATGTGCATGAACAGGTTAAAATTGTACGCTTGCCTTACATTTGTTTTTGCGCTTGCACTTATGACACACGCAAGTGTTTCTTATGCGCAAAATACTACATTGAAACAAAAGGCCATACGTTGCGTTACATTCTCAATGCCCCCGTTTAATCCGAACGGTAAAATGGCGATGATTGCCAAAAAACAAATAAGTGTGGGAGTTGGAAGCACGCCTGCATATTGCGAAGTGTTGGTGACAGATAACAAATGCATGGTACACATAATGGGTAAAAGCAAACCCGTTGAATGTTATGAATTCGCTTCACCCAAATGCCCCACCGTATCTCGTTGGAAAGAACAAGGGGGCGCTGAAAAAACAAAAACATGGAACGAGGCGAAAACTCCTTGCATCAGCTCGCCTAAAAAATCTGATGAAAAAGAAAAAGAACCGAAAAAGGGCAAAAACGATGAAACACCGGAGCAAAACCAAGAACAAAGTAAAGATGGTAAGCAAAATCAAGCCGAACAACAAAAAACCGGAGACCGAGCCGGCGAATCCGGAGCGGGTGGCGGGCAAAACGGGCAAAACGGCGCGGAAAAAGCAACCTCTCCGCAAGTCGAAAATGATCAAAAAAAACCGTTTGATGAAAGAGGTATTGACCTAAAATCTCCGGAACAAGTCAAAAAACTTCAACAAGCGCTTAAAGATCAGGGA
>WFWP01000043.1 GCA_015491055.1 Patescibacteria group bacterium
CCAGTGGGACTCGAACCCACGACAACTTGGACCACAACCAAGGGCTCTACCAACTGAGCTATGGCCGCCACGGGCAATACTTTAACAAATTTTTTATTTGGCACAAGAGTAAAACAAAAATTGCGTATGCTTTACTTGTAATCAGGAGATGATTCTTTCACACCTTTTTTGCAATTTGCAAAACGAGCAAACGCATACAAAACGCTGGATAACCTGTTCAAATATGCCAAGGTATGTTTGCAAATATCTTGCAATCCCTCATCATTAACCGCAACCACCCTCCTCTCCGCCCTGCGCGCAAGTGTGCGAGCAAAATCAAACCTGCATGCAAGTTCAGTTCCACCCGCTATAAAAAAACTGTTTATGGGAGGTAGCTGCTCTTCTATGCGCGCTATTATATCCTCCAACCATTCAACCTTTTCTTTTGTAAGTTTCTTGTCAGCGCCCGCCAATTCTGCCTGCGCGGTAAACAAATCGTCTTGCAATTCATGCACTATATTGGATACCTTTCGGTCATTCAACATAAAACCTTCTTCCGATGCCAATACCTTACACATTCCCAAATATGAATTGACCTCATCAAGTGTACCGAGCGCCTCCGCGATTGCAGAACTTTTACTCATGCGTTGATTACACCCGAAAACAGTTGTTGTTCCATCGTCTCCTTTCTTTGTATACAATGCCATAATATATTAACCCTAATGATTATATGTTGCCTACCGAATTTTAACCTCTTATTTATTGCTTATGTTGTTCCGCAGAGCGTAATACGCCGCAATGCGGACAAAATCGCAAATGCTTAAATTTCAATTCTCCACATTGCGCGCATCTTTCTTTCAATTGCAAACCGCAATTGGGACAAAAAATATTATTATCATTTACTCTAAAATCGCAATCCGGACATTTCTTATCGCGTAAGCGCCTTATTGCCACCTGTTTGGGGTTAAACACCCTTTTTTGAATATAATAAACTATTCCTCCGAAGAACAATATCACCAATACTACAACCCCGTAATAAGCTATAAATCTGAAAAACGGAATATACCAAAGCAGATTCCAAATATCCATGATTATCTCCATAGGCAATATGTAGTACAAAAAGACCCCAACGACATGCAAAAACAAAACAGATAATGCGGCCACAACCGAAGTAAGTATGATTGTGTACGGACTGTTATTATTTTTTAATCTCAAATAATAACGGACAGATAACCATAACAAAGGCAAAACAAACACCAATGAAAGCAAAGACACCTGTAATTCATATATCGTATATCTCTTCTCGTAATGTTTGTACGCAAAATCGTACGCTTGTTTCAGACTTTCAATATCGGCGGATATATTTGCCACTATTTGGTTTCTTTGATCAATCATTGAATCAATATCCTCCTTGACGGCAGAAATTTTTGATTGCAAATCGGACACCTCTTTTTTGGAAATGTCCGTGTCTATAATGTCGGCGGTTCCGGCAATTTTTTCTTGCAAGGACAAATCATATTTCATACCCGAGAGTTCAAAATCGCGCTCCAATATTGACAATTCCCGCCGTTTGGAATATATGCTTTCATTCAATCTCGCCACTTCCTCAATATCGGGTTTTATTCGGAAAAACTTGTCGGACAATCCAAACTCCAAATCTATATCACGCTTTGGATCACACCAGACACTTGTCATGCTCCGCAAATCATAATCGGAAAACACAACGCAATCCGACGGTTCCACCGGCACACTTGGAATATATCTCAAATCGTCAAATACCTTTTCCCCCGCGCCGATTATGAAAAAAAACATTACAATCAAAAGAATGTACCCCAATTTTGAGGTTTTTTTCTCGCTCACCTCTTCATAAAAAACTCTCGTTTTTTTGTTTTTTATCATATAACTTAATCAAACTTCCTTACCACAAGTGTACGATAATAAAGTGCGGTGTCAACAACAAATACGCGCACTGCGCTTCGCTTGTGCCCGGAGCGGGAATCGGCGTCAACTCACTAAACTCATGCTTCGCCGACGGCTCGCATTCGTTAAGTGGTCCCTGCCCGGGCTCGCATCGTGTTCGCTTCGCTCACACATCGCTGCGCCTTTCGATTCCCGACGCAAAGCAAAGCAGTTTGCTTTGCTCTCCTTGCACTGCGCTTCGCTTGTGCCCGGAGCGGGAATCGAACCCGCATGCCGATGTGGCCACGGCCCTCAACCGTGTGTGTATACCAATTCCACCATCCGGGCTTTGTTCTGCAAACTCATTCTAAATCTTTTACATTCTTTTGCAAATTCCTATTTGCGCAAACTCTATCCAATTCAGATCTTATGCCCGCCAAACCTCGTGACAAATACCCATTCTTGCTTTGAATATCATTCGCATGTGCGTCCATAAAATCGTTAAGCAAATTTCTTATGGTCTGCAAATTATTTTCGCTATCGGTATAATTGTCAATAATTATATGATTCCTTACCAATACATCATTAAACGCAACAACCCGCCCCAAGGTGCGATATAATGAATGCAACAGTATTGCTTCATCCAAAGAATCCAATTTCATATCCCCATCATAAAAAGTTCTGATATCACGCAAGAATCTTGCCAGTTGTCTGTATGCCATATTCAATCTCTCCCAACCTCGTTCATTAATAATTCCCGACTCCCCCGTCAAGTATTTTGTCAACTTCTTTATATCTTTTCGCACTATATATAAATCTTCTCGCATGTTTCGTATTGTAGTCTCGCGCATGTCTCTGTAAATCGCTTCACTCAATCGTTCTTGTTTTACCAAAAGCAGTTTGGCGGTAAAAAGCGCAAACAAAAACAATCCCAACACCGCCTCCACGGTTGCAAATACACGCGATACACCAAGGGGAACAACATCTCCGTATCCCGTATTTGTCGCGTTTATTACGCTGAAATACAAAGCTTGCCAAAATCTATCCCAAAGCGACAAATTGTCAAAACCCGTCAAGCCGTTTGCGCCCGGAACATACGACAAAAACACATAAACAACGGCGAAACACAAAACCGCAAATGTCCATAATGAAAAGAATCCTCCATACGATAACGCTGATAATTTTTGCAAAGGCGATGATGAATTGCAGTGCATAACGATAAAGAAAAATAATTATAATACGACACTATTGTTGTTACACCTCAGGCCATGAAGCAATCATAAGCAAATCCGCGTCTTTATTCGGCACATGCTTCCAAATCTCTTCGGTTATAAACGGCATGAACGGATGTAACAACTTCAACAGCGTTTTCAATATATAGTGCAACACATATTGCCGCGCATATTTCGCTCCCTCGTCATCACCACGCAAAACGGGCTTTGCGTCTTCAAGGATTTTGTCCGCAAATTCATGCCAAGTGTAATGATACAGTTTATCCGCGGCGAGGTCCATGCGATATTTTTCCAAATGCTCGGTCACAAATTGCGCAACCTCATGTAATCGCTTTACATACCCTTTATCAACCTCGGACAAGGTCGGTTTTTTATCAAGATCAACACCGTCAATTTCCGAAAGCACAAAGCGGGCAATGTTCCACAATTTATTTGCGAACTTCTGATAGGCGCGCACTTTGTCTTTTGACAAAGGCATATCGCTTCCCGGCGCGTTCGCGACAACAAAAGACATGCGTGTCGCATCGGTACCGAATTCATCCGCAAGTTCCACGGGAGACAAAGTATTTCCCTTTGATTTACTCATCTTTTTACCTTTCGCGTCAAGCACCATGCCGTGGAAATACACCGTCTTAAACGGCACACGACCGGTCAAATACTTTCCGAACATAATCATTCTGGGGACCCACTTAAATACCAAATCAGCCCCCGTTTCCATGATATCGGTCGGATAATACGCCATGTCTTCTCCCCCCGGATACCCGAGTGTCATCAACGGCCACTGACCGCTTGAAAACCATGTATCAAATGTGTCCGTGTCCTTTTCCCACCCATCTCCGTCGGGCTGTTCTTTGCCGACATATACGCGCTCATATTCCGTTCCTTTGTTTTTGAACCATGCGGGTATCGGTATACCCCATACAATTTGCCGCGATA
>WFWP01000044.1 GCA_015491055.1 Patescibacteria group bacterium
ACATACGACAATCAAGAAAAAGGTACGGGAGAAATAATTACCCTGAAAATAGGCAAAGAAGATAAAAATTCCGTAAATGAAAATCAAGAATTCGGCGCCATGATACAAACGGATGTAAACATTGAAAAAGGAGATAAAATTCATTGTATTGAAAAAGTGTTGGTATGAAAATACGAAAAGACTTGATAAGATGATTGTAAGGTATCAACATATCTCAGCCGTCAAATCTTTAACATTCTACTCAAATACTTTGCAGTGTGAGTGTTTGTTCTCGCCACCTCCTCCGGGGTACCTTTTGCGATCAGTTCACCTCCTCCGTCCCCGCCTTCGGGGCCGAAATCAAGGATATAATCCGCGCATTTTATAAAATCCAAATTATGTTCAATCACTATCACGGAATTCCCTCTGTTAACCAACTCTTGCAATATGTTTATCAACCTTGCAACATCATCATAATGCAAACCTACCGTGGGCTCGTCCAATAAATACACGGTTTTTGTTGTAAACGGCCTGTAAAGTTCGCTCGCTATTTTTACGCGTTGCGCTTCTCCCCCGCTTAAAGTATTTGCGCTTTGCCCTAATTTCAAATATCCCAAGCCCACATCTTGCAATGTTTTGAATCTGTCATAAATTGCGGGTATATCATTGAAGAATTGCAACGCCTCGTCCACAGACATTTGAAGAACATCGTAAATGTTTTTGTTTTTATATTTGATTTCAAGGGTTTCTTTCATAAATCTCTTCCCGCGACACACATCGCATTCCACATAAACCGTCGGCAAAAAATGCATTTCAACCGCAATAACACCATTTCCCTGACATGCTTCGCAACGCCCTCCTTTGACATTAAAGCTGAATCTTCCCGGTTTCCACCCGCGAATCCTCGCACCGGGGGTTTCGGCAAACAAGTCTCGTATATGATTAAACGCTCCCGTATAAGTTGCGGGGTTGCTTCTTGGAGTTCTACCTATAGGACTTTGATCTATCAAAATACTTCTTCCGGCATATTCCGTTCCGCTGAAACGACTGCAATTGTAAAGATGATTTGTCATATATCTTCTATCATATCTCGCGCGCAAATTACGGTGTAAAATTTCATATAAAAATGTACTCTTACCAGATCCGGATACACCCGTTATCGCTACAAATTTGCCCAAAGGAACATCAACACACAAATTTTTGATATTATGTTTTTTACCGCCTCTGATAATCAAAGAACCTTTATTTGCTGTCCTGCGTTTTTTTGGGACTTCTATTTTTGTATCTCCGCGCAAATATGCGAGAGTGCGAGATTTATCATTACCCGTATTTGACTTCAATAATTCGTTTAAGTAACCCGAAACAATAACTTCTCCTCCGTATTCCCCCGCCCCCGGTCCTATTTCAATAATATAATCAGATGCCAAAATGGTATCCTCATCATGCTCAACTATTATGATGGTATTTCCCAAATCCCTCAATGATTGCAAGGTTTTTACCAATTTATCATTGTCCCGTTGATGCAATCCTATGGTGGGTTCGTCCAAAACATATAAAGCTCCAACCAATCTGCTTCCCAATTGGCTTGCCAAACGAATTCTCTGCGCTTCTCCCCCGCTTAAAGTATGGGCGCGTCTATTCAATGTCAAATAATCAAGCCCGACATCCAACATAAATCCCAACCGCGACCTTATTTCTTTAAGCACCGCACTCGCTATGATTTTTTGCTTATCGGTCAGCAATATATTATCTATAAATTCATAAGCTTCTTTTATGGACAAATTTGTAAAATCCATTATATTCTTGCGAATAATTTTTATGTTTCCGTTTTTATCCATATATTCTCCGCTCAAAAAAACTTGCAGAGATTCAGGTCTTAAACGAGCACCATTACAAGCGCCGCACACATCATATCCCTCATCTGAAACGAAAAAATGAGGAGAACCCAACCCTTTGCACTCGGGACAAGCTCCGTATGGAGAGTTGAATGAAAAAAGTCTTGGTTCAATCTCGGGAAACGCAAAACCGTCTTTCGCGCACATGAACTTGGTAGATATTATTTCCTTGGAGCCGGAAGGATAAATTATTTTTATAAAACCATTCGTTTCTTCAACACTTCTTTCAATCGCCTCGCTCAACCTGTCTCGAACCGATTTTATATCATCTTCATTATCACTCTTAAACTCGCTTGCAAACAGCTCATCAACAAGAATATCTATGGAATGTTTTTTGTTTTTGCTCAAAATTATTTTTTCTCGCAATGAATATTCTTTACCATCTATAAGCGCTTGCTCATATCCTTTGTTCAACATGTCATATAAAAGTTGATAGTATTCACCCTTGCGCCCAATCACCACAGGGGCGTAGATCTTCACGGTTTCTTCATCTATATTGACACCCATGACACTTTTTCCGCCTCCTGAGCACGCGCTTTTAGTCTCGCTGTTCAAATCATTTCTTTCGTACACCTTATTTATTTTCTGAAAAATAATATTTAATATCTCTTCATTCCCGAGTTTGTGTATCGCCTCTCCGCATTTCGGACAATGAGGAATTCCAACCCTTGCATACAACACTCGCAAATAA
>WFWP01000045.1 GCA_015491055.1 Patescibacteria group bacterium
AATAACGCTTTTGGCAATGTAAATTTCATTATGCGGGGCATGTATAATCTCCAAAAGAAATTAATGACAAATAGTGTAAAAATAAACAATAATAGAGTTACTTTGGGCGTTAGTTCAAAGACAAACGGCAAGAAATAAAACATTATTATTCCGAACACCGCAAATAATACTGACACTGCGGACAAAGTATTGAACAATTTTTGCGCTGATATTGCGCCGATTCTATCATACAGCCCGAACATGTAATTTAGAAACATCCACAATATCACCAAGATTGAGAAAGGCAGTATATGCTTTGCATAAAAGTCAAAGGCCACCAATGTTTGCATGCGCATGGACAAAGCAACGAATAACGCGATATAAAATACCGCAATATCACCTACGATTACAAGAAGAATTCTCATAAATTATGTGCCGGGGGTGGGGATCGAACCCACGACCTTAGGTTTATGAGTCCTACGCTCTAACCGACTGAGCTACCCCGACATTTCAAAAACCTTAAGAAGGATAACATACCGCATAAAAAATTCAAATTCGGATCTTAGATTAAACCCTCAAACGGGAACAATGGAATATGATACATAACAAAAGGATACAAGACCATTATAACGAATATGAATTTTTATAAAAGATTTCCCGGTTCAAGAAATCCGCTTGAAATTTTAAACGCGCAATCGCGAGGTTGCAAACTTTTTCCCTCCTTAAACCCTTTAATATTTTAAGCGAATTGTTTGGAGATTTTGCGTTGTGGTAATATAGATATTGTTTAGAATTGTGTGTAAGTTATCTGCTCTTGTGTCAAATTATAATTAAACATCAATAGTTGCTTCTTTTGCATGATTTTGTATAAATGTTTTCCTGGCCGGCACATCTTTGCCCATCAGCATATCAAACACCCTGTCCGCTTCGCGAGCATCTTCTATACGCACTTGTTTTAATATGCGACTCTCGGGATCCATTGTGGTTTCCCATAATTCTTCCGCGTTCATTTCTCCAAGACCCTTATATCTCTGTATATCATCTGCGCCCAACGCTCCCTTATGTTTTTTCTCATATTCCGTCTTTTCAGATTCGGTGTAGAAATACAATATGTTTTTTCCTTTTTTCACTTTATACAAAGGAGGTTGCGCTATATACAAATGTCCTCTTTCTATAAGTTCTCTGAAATACCTGTAAAACAATGTGAGCATCAAAGTTTGAATATGTTCACCGTCAACATCGGCATCGGTGGCAATAATGATTTTGTGATATCTCAATTTGTTTATGTCAAATGTATCTCCTATTGCGGTACCAAGCGCTATAACCACATTTTTTATTTGTTCGGAACTTAACATTTTGTCCAAACGAGCCCTTTCCACATTTAAAATTTTTCCACGCAAAGGTAATATGGCTTGAGTTTTTCTATCACGACCGGATTTTGCGGTGCCTCCGGCCGAATCACCCTCAACAATAAACAGTTCCGCATCTTCTGCGCTTTTGCTTTGGCAATCGGCAAGTTTTCCCGGTAATGTCATACCTTCAAGCGCGCCTTTGCGTAACACCGAATCTTTCGCCGCTTTCGCCGCTTTTCGAGCGCGCATTGCCAACACGGCCTTGCCAACTATGGCCTTTGCGTCATTGGGATTTTCCTCAAGAAATTCCGCAAAACTTTCCGCGAAAACCGATTCCACCGCACTCCTTGCTTCAACCGATCCGAGTTTTGCTTTTGTCTGTCCTTCAAATTGTATTTCTTGAATTTTCACCGACACAACCGCAGTTAACCCTTCCAAAACATCGTCTCCCGTAAAATTGCCTTCAATCCCTTTTATGTTCGCTTTCTTAACATAATTATTGATCGTTCGCGTCAAGGCGGTCTTAAATCCGGTAACATGCATACCTCCTTCGGGGTTGTAAATATTGTTTGCGTATGCAACTATCCTGCTTGAAATATCATCAACATACTGCAACGCAACTTCAACATGAACATCTTGTTGCCCTTCCTGACCTTTATATTCTTTTTCTATGTAGAAAATCTGTTTATGCAACGGTTTTTGATGCCTGTTTTCAAATGAAATCAAACTCTTCAAGCCACCGTCAAAATAAAATGTTTGACTCGGCACTTTCGACAACAAAGATGCTTCGCCAATATCGGGCAATTCGCGCAGATAGAACACTTTATCATCTTTGATATCATCAGGATATTCTCTGGCATCTATTATGGTTATTCTCATACCGCGTACCAAATATGCTTGTTGGCGTAAATGATTTACGATCGTCTTGAAATCATATTCAATTTTCGGAAAAATCAGGGGATCCGCTTCAAAAGTTATTATGGTGCCACGCTTATCGCTTTTTCCCATTTTTTTTACTTTTGACAACGGTTTTCCTCCGTTTTCATATTCCTGCATATAATAAGCGCCATCACGGTGAACAACCGCTCGCACCTTTTTTGACAAAGCGTTTACAACCGATACTCCCACACCATGCAATCCGCCCGAAAATTTGTATCCGTCTCCTCCGAATTTTCCTCCCGCATGTAATGTGGTCATAATTGTTTCCAATGTTGAAACCTTTGTTTTCGGATGAATATCAACGGGAATACCTCGCCCGTTATCCGCAACTCGTATTTTATTCCCGGGCAAAATCGCAACTTCTATATCATCGGCAAAACCGCCCATCGCCTCATCTCTTGAATTGTCAAATATCTCCCAAATCAAATGATGTAAACCCTGCAAACCGGTTGTTCCTATGTACATACCCGGGCGTTTGCGTACAGGATCAAGACCTTCAAGGACTTGAATACTCTCAGCTCCATAATTGCCTTTTGTTTCTTTCTTTGCCATATCTATCAATTACACATTATTATAT
>WFWP01000046.1 GCA_015491055.1 Patescibacteria group bacterium
ATGTTAAGATATTGACGGTATGTCGCAATTGCGTATATTTGCGGTTATTATTTCATTTGTTAAATAATTTTATCATGAGATTTGTAAAAAGTGTAAGAGTGTTTTCATTTTTCGGTGTATTGACTTTTGTTTTGTTTGCGGAACTTGCAATGGCTCAAAACGCCGATGAGATGGAGCGAATATCCGAGCAATTGGTTAATTTGACCGCAAAACAAACCAAGTCCGTTGAAGCGTTGCAACCTGTCAATTTCAATGGGTACGATGCCTACAATGAAGTCACTGAAGACAATAAGTCTTACGGTTATGGCGGTTGCGGAAACGGTGGCGGCATAAATCCCGCCAAGGCAAACGGTAATGCTATTGACCAAGATTGCGATGGTTGGGATGGCGAGCTTTATGGCAATCTAATTGCAGATAAGAACGGGGCGAATGAGGAAAAAGATATTAAAGATGTTGAGTTGGTTGGATTGTCCGGTGAAGGAAATTCAACCTTCGGACAAGATGGAAGAGAGGCGGTCATGCGAGAGTTGGTAGATAAGGTGCGTGAAGTGCAAAATCAAATCGCGCCCGTAGGGGCGAGTTCGGAGATGGGTGGTATTGATGATCAATCAGAAAGAAAGGGTGCGTTCGGTGACGGAAATTCGGTATTCGGCCAAGACGGAAGAGAGAGCACCTCTCGTGACTTACTAAACAAAACCAGAGAAATTCAACAACAGGTAGGACCCGTGAAAACAGGTTCGGGAAATGGAAGGCAGACGGAGGAATGGATGGGCCTTGACGGAAAAAAGGGTATGAACGATGACAACATGTACGGTGATGAGGAAATGAAAAGAGAGCGTATAAGAGAAGGCGGCAGAACCGTGGGTGCGGGGACCGCGATTGGCGTTATGGAGGAAAGCCGGGGTTACCCCGGGGATTACATTGATGAAAATGGTAACAGATTGCGTAAATCTCTTGACGCTTTTGCGAATTCAGTAAATGAAGTTGATGAGAGCGTAGTTGAGGCGAAGTACGATATGTCCATGAGTCCCATAAGAAATATGCGTATACGAGAAATTATACAAGACGAAATCGAGAAAGGGCAAAGAAGTGAGGTGGCGATCAATGCGTTGCGAGAGATATTGAACAACGAGGTGATGTGTGCAAATTGCGAAGATATTGATAAATTGCCTGATAGTGAGATAAGTAAAGTTACAAAGGCGAAAGATGTGATAAAGCGAGAAAATTGGGTGGTGGAAGTGAATAAGGACAGAATTCAAGCAAAAAGAATCGTAAAGAGAAAATTGTTTGGAATATTTGATGTAGAGGTGGAAGAAAAAGCGGATATAAATGTTGATGGAGAAATAAAAGATGTACAAAAGCCCTGGTGGAGCATATTTGCTTGGTAAATATTAATTTGGTCTTCCGGTATGTGGTTTAAGGGAATGAGACATAATGCATTATATTGGATCATAGGTTTGTCAAGCGTGGGTTTGATTGATGCGTTATATCTTTCGTATGCAAGATACATGGGAGTGACCGTTCCATGTTCCGTTACGGAAGGCGGTTGCGCCATTGTTGCGGCGAGTCCGTATGCGGTTGTGTTCGGTATTCCGCTTGCATACCTTGGTGTCATGTTTTATGCAATAACCATTGCGCTTGCCGTATTGTATAAAAAATATGCAAATTTTTATTTGCAATACGCATTGATCGCCACGATTGTCTTTGGCGCTATTGATTCGCTTTATTTTATGTACTTGCAAGCGTTTGTCATAGGCGCGTTTTGCATTTATTGCATTATTTCAGCGATTATTACATGGTTGCTTCTTGTGTTTGCGATGATTTTGCATATCAGACATAAACGATTGTGAAATATGCATATGTATATTCATATTTGGAAATATGGGATTGTCAGATTTATAAATTATTAATTTATACAGATTATGAAAAAAAGCGTATTACCATTTGCATTGTTTATTATCATTGCGAGTTTTATCGTGTATATCATTTTTACGCGCTCAATGAATGATATGAATCAAGAACAAACAATACAAACGGGCACCAATGTGGCGCAAGTTGATGATGAACGGTTGCGTAATTTTTCAGCGGTTTCACCCTATATGTTTACGGAATTGTATAATACCGGAGAGTATGTGGTCATAGATGTGCGCACGCCAGGAGAAATCGCTGAAGGCAAAATTGTTCAAGATGCTTTGGAAATAAATTTCTATGATGAAGATTTCAGGGATAAATTAAACGCTTTGGACAAGAGTCAAAAGTATTTGGTTTATTGTCGTTCCGGATCTCGTTCCGGACAAACTATTCGCATTATGAATGAGTTGGGATTTGAACAGGTGTATGATCTTGAAGGAGGAATGAATGCTTGGAATGCTTTGGGATATCAGACCTTGTAAAAGGGTAAACATTTTATCAATTTAACGGACAATATATATGCACCATAATGTAAACACAAAAAAAGAATATGCAAAGTTTCTCGCTCTTATACTTGCCATATTTGCGACGGCATATTTTATTACATTGGTATTTCAGCATAACGCTTCATTTGCAATGACTTATATGCAACATTTAATGGGTGTGTTTTTCATCGTGTTCGGAGGTTTCCAGTTGTTGGGATACAAGTCATTTATTGGAATGTTCGTTGAATATGATCCGATTGCGAAACGCGCAAAATTTTACGCGCATGCATATCCGTTTATAGGTTTGTTGTTAGGTGTTTTATATTTGTTTGACATAGGTGGCATATTTAGAGATTTGGTAACCGCGGTCATAATGTTGATTGGCGCATACGGAGTGTGGAACACAATACAAGAAAAAAAGAACCAAATACATTGCGCATGTTTGGGCAATATAATAAAACTACCGCTTTCAATGATTACTTTGGTTGAAGATATTGCGATGGGATTGATGGCGGTATTTTCAATTGTATATGCGTTTATTATGTAATCACTGATGTGTTAATTTATTGTGCAAAATTTGCCAAATTATAAATTTAATATATAATTGCCGATCATGGTACGAATGAGAATAAACAGAAGCGCGACAGGCAAGCGCCGTTCACATCACGCATTGAAAGAGCCTCGTTTGAGTTTATGTGAATGTGGTGCAAAACATTTGAGGCACAGGGCGTGTGACATGTGCGGGAAGTATCGCGGTCGTGTCGTTATTGATGTGGAAGCGCAAAAAGCAAAGAAGGCGGCAAAGAAGATAGCAAGATTGGAAGCCGAACGAGCGCATGGCGGGGCGATCGGTGAAGATGGGGCGACATCATCTGCCGATGAGAAGGAAAAATCAACCGAGAGTTCGGATAAATAGTTTTTTATTATCGCCATATGAGCGCAAGACATATATCTCGTGCGGTGTGCTTACAGACGCTATTTGAGATTGATTCCAACGGCTGGGACACGAATTTATTGCAAGACACTCTAAAAAGGAGCATGGATTTTCTGGGTAAGGGTGATGAGCACTATTCCAAGAAATTGTTAAATGTTATTTTGAGTAAGAAGAATGATATTGATAGATTGATAATGCGTACGGCGCCTGATTGGCCGCTTGATAAAATAGCCGTGATGGACAGAAATATTTTGCGTATAGGTATTGCGGAATTGATTTTTGTCAATACCTTGGGCGTACCTCCCAAGGTTGCGATAAATGAAGCGATAGAACTGGCGAAGGAGTATGGCGGAGAATCTTCCGGCAGGTTCATAAACGGTGTGTTGGGTAAGATTTATCAAGAAATGGGAGAGCCGAGAAAAGATGAAGGAAGCAAACGCGTCGAGAAAAACATGATTGTTGAACGTATGATAGGAGCGGTATTGTTTTCTTTTTATAAAGGAGATATATATTTGGCCTTAATGCATGACATATACGGGTATTGGACATTGCCAAAATATAAGCTGCCGGGTGGAGAATTTTCAGATAAAATTGCGGAGTATTTGATTGCAGAGCACACATGTTTGAATGTGAATTTGTTGGAGAGTGTCGGTGAGAATGAGTATATCTTGAATAATCCCGAAGGAAGTAAAATTTTACAAAAAGTCTCTTATTATTTATTTAAGTCCGATTTTGAAGAAATACGATTTGATCATAGCAACGAAATTGACGATGCGCAATGGTTTAAATTGAAAAATTCGACAAATTTTAATGTGTATCCGGATCTCTTACCCATAATAACAACCGCAATCACCAGGTTATCCGAGAAATATACTTGATCAAATAATACGATGTCTATGAAAGATTTTGACAAATTTGCGAAACATATAGGAATAAAGTTTAATAACATTTCTTTGCTTAGGTTGGCGTTTACGCATAGATCGTTTGTAAATGAAAATAAGTTGTTTAAGGAACATAATGAGCGTTTGGAATTTTTGGGAGATGCTGTTTTGGAACTTGTCGTAACCGAATACTTATTTAAAAGGTTTAAAGATAAGCCGGAAGGTGAATTGACCGCAATAAGGGCCGCGTTGGTAAATACACAAAGCATAAGTAATGCGGCGGAGAAATTGGGAATGAACGATTACTTGCTTTTATCAAAAGGGGAGGCGGGTGATACCGGCAGGGCAAGGCGTTATATTTTAGCGAATGCGTTTGAAGCTCTTGTTGGCGCCGTTTATTTGGACAGAGGATATTCCATGGCAAAAAAATTTATATCCGAACATTTGTTCGGGAATGTTAATAAGATAGTGGAGAATAAATTATGGCAAGACCCCAAAAGCAAGTTGCAAGAATTGGCGCAAGAGCGTATAGGTGTCACTCCGTCATATAAAGAAATAAGCGCGACCGGACCCGATCACGATAAGGTGTTTACGGTTTGCGTTATGTTTGATGAAGCGGAGATTGCGCAAGGCAAGGGCAAAAGCAAAAGAGAAGCGCAACAAAACGCCGCAAAGAGAGCGTTGACAATAAAAGGGTGGGATAATCTGTAAAATAAAGACATAATACTATCATAACGAATATGAATTTTTATAAAAGACCTTTCGGTTCAAGAAA
>WFWP01000047.1 GCA_015491055.1 Patescibacteria group bacterium
CCCTTTTTCTCATACGCCTCAATAGATTTCTTTCCAACATTTACTTTCCATTCCGGGTCAAGATTATAATGCTGTTCTATAAAATCCGGTGTTGGCACAAAAAACTTGGCCGCAACAAGTTTTAAACCAACTCGTTCAAATCTTTTTATAATTTCACCAATTAATCCTCTTTGCACACCATCGGGTTTAATAACCACCAATGTCTGTTCTTTTGCGAATTTTGACATATGCTCTTTAATTAACTTAAATAAATATTGATCGGTATAATACCATATCACTCAATTTTTTTCATGTTTTTCATATCTCATTATGAGCAATTCGCCATTGTAGCACTTCTTTTAATTTTCAACATGCCCGAATCTCATGGATATTTGCCCACTTGAAAGTTGTATAAATAAAGTATCATTTTACTTTTTATGTCTTGCGAAATATGTTGTGATGCCATTATTTCGGTTTACGCAACGACCCTAAAATCCGGGCATGCCGGCAAAGGGGTCATTCGTGACGGGTTTGGGCTGTTCTTTCTTTTTGTAGCGCTCTTGTATTTCTTTTTCAACCTCTTCGCGCGGGCGACCATATTTTTGATATGACAATTCTCTTAACGCTTCCGCTCTCTTAAAATCCATATCTCCGCGAACAAGAAATGTTTGCATATCAAAAGGGGTTGCCGGAGATCCGTGTACAAGCAATTTCAAATACGCATGCCTGTTGGGCAATCCGGTAATATCTCCGGCATTGAATTCCGGCTGAAATTCCCTCTCCAAGAACTCGGCATCTTCTTGGGAGACTCTGAATACACACTTGGTTCCCACATTACCGAACACCGCATCTCGTATTTCATCGCTTAATTGTTTGATAAACTGGTGGGCCAAATTCAAACTTAACGCATACTTCCTCGCCTCGGACAGAATGGTGGCAATGGACGGGGTGGTAAAGTTCTGGAATTCGTCAATGTACAAGTAAAACGGATAGCGCTCTTCTTCGGGAATATCCACACGCGCGAGCGCCGCCTGCAATATCTTACTCACAAAAATCAATCCCAGCAATTCTGCGTTAATGTCACCGATCCTACCCTTTGATAAATTGACCAACAGAATCTTACGTTGTTGCATAATATCCGCGATATTAAACGCGCTCTTGGGTTGCGCTATAATCGGGCGCATAACTTCATTTGCCATAAAAATGTCGGTCTTGGCGACAATATATGGCACTATGTTTTCAAGACTTGCCTCGCCTCCCGCTTTCTCCGCGACTTCGTACCAAAATTGATTTACAACCGGGTTTTTGCTTCGCCTCAAACATTCATGACGAAATGTATGCTCGGATAGTACTCTGCTTATATCACCGATTGTTGCCGTCCCATATTCCATGCCTTCCAAAATAAGCATTGCGGAATTTCTGAAATACTGCTCAAACATCGGACCCATACTCTCAGGGCTCTTTTTACCGAATATCTGAAAAAATATCTGAAACAATTCATTAACAACAAAAGTCTTTTCTTTGGGATTATCTTTATCAAATTCCATGAAATTCAATCCCATGGGCATATCCGTATATCCGGGGTCAAAGTAAATAACATCATCTTTTCTATCATCCGGCACACTTGCAAGCACATCCATGATATCGCTTCCATGCGGATCTATATAACAACAACCGTCACCATTATAAATGTCTTGAATAATCATTTGCTTCATCAAAAATGTTTTACCGGTACCGGTTTGTCCTATTTCATAAAAGTGTCGCATACGATCAAGTGTTGAGAAACGCACCTCGGTTTCAACGCCTCCGTAATTGTTCTTACCCAAAATTATCCCATCGGAATTGTTTCCTACTTCTATGGGAGCGGGTTTGTGTTTTGACTTATTTTGCTTCAATTCGCGACTTGTTAAAACGGCTTGCCCCGTCAAATGATACATTGTGGTTAACTCTTCAATTGACAATTCAATTCTACTGCATATTCCGAATATCCTCATGGTAAAATTGCTGAACATTTTACGCATTTTGCGAGGTGAAGGAATATTCCACACAATTCCGTTCCCCTGCCCTTCATCAAATTGATTAAATGTGCTTGTTATACTCTCCAATATATCTCGCGCTCTGGGCAAAGTTTCCGCAGATGCGACGGCACGCAAAGACACGGGAACAATTCTTTTCGCCGCCTTTTCTGAAATCAAATCCAATGAAATTTGGTCAATCGCTCCGGATATGTCTTTGTCTTTGTTTTTGAGTTTTTTCTTTATTTTTAACCAAGTTTTGCTCCACAATCCTCCATGCGCCGCTATTGCATCCTTTACCGATTCGCCCTTGCGAATATCGTCAATTATTTTTTTTATTTTTGAACTTGCATTCGCATTGTCATCTCCCACAACAAACTGAATTGCCGCACCTTCACCGTGTTTTTTCAATTTTGAAAATGCGGACAAAACCACATTCAGAGGATCATGTGTAAATTTCTTGTATACTTTCAATGGGTATATATAATTCTTTTCAAGATGCGCCTCCGCAATCAAAGACTCTCCTTCATAATTGAATACATTATAATCATTTCTCTGCTCTTTAATCGTTGCGTCCGGAAAAGTTGATAACAAATGTCTTTCAAACAAATCCTTCTTACTCCTTGGTACTGAAACATACATTATTGCATGCTCGGATCCGTTACTTGTAGCTATCTCAAGCGTAAACACTTTGCCGCTTTTTGATGAGAAAGGATTTATCTTGTCAATCAAACTCTTTTTGTCTTGTATGGTTGCCAACATACCGAGATAAAACTGCTCCATGGCTCCCAGTAACTTTTCCAACTCCTTCGCCTTTTCACTCTCTTCTTTGGTTTTACTCGCGGGAATTGAAACTTCATATAATGTCATGTGGAAAGCTTGCCATTGCTCAGAGGAACTCGGTAAGTCTTTAACAAACATTCCTTCCGCAACATACTGCACCAACACTCTGTGAAAATCGTCCTCAAGATGAGGATTTTTCAATTTTCTAACGACTGACAATGCGTTCTTAATACCCCTATCTTGAGCTATCGCCAATAAACGATCAATCTGCTCATCATGCTCTTCGGGTTCAAGGCCCACGGCGACACCGGCGCTCTCATACTCACTCATTGCGTAATCCGCGCTCAACACATGCTCAACGGGAATATCCGCATATTCCTTTATAACCTTTTTGCTCGCGCGTCTTGTTTCAAAATTGTTTGACAATGATTCAACACCCTCAACCGGCGACAGTTCCCTCTCATATTGAGAAACCTTTTCCCTTAAATATCTTAACTCATCTTCAATACTTGAAAAACCCTCTTGCAAATTTGCATTGAGATTTTCGTCGCGGTTAGATGTATGGTCCTCAAATTGCATAATGCAAATAATACCACATACCAACTTACAAACACCAAGCGAATTGTCCCCACCGATATCGCAACTCCGCCCATACAAACATAAGGCTCTTAATTTTTTCAAAGGCAACTTATAACATGCTTGCCATTCTTGCGAGCAAATACACCGGCTCGCCTGTAGATCCGTGCGCGAGATTGTCTCCGTCAACACTTTCCATACGCGGCGCAATGTCAATATGCAACCAATCTTGACCCTTTTCTATGAACTCACTCAAAAACGCCCCCGCGGTAATCGCGCCTCCCCAATGCGTGTCGCTCAAATTGGAAATATCCGCCACCTTGCTTTTCATATGTTTCTTGTATACATCCCACAAGGGCATTTGCCATACGCGCGTACCTGTTTCCGCGCCCGCTTTACGCGCCTTTCTCGGCAACGGACATGTGCATGAATTGGTCATAATCAAAGATGCGTGCTGCCCGATGGACATAATCGCCGCTCCGGTCAATGTCGCAATGTCAATAATACTCTCCGGCTTGTAATGCTTCTGTGCATAAGTTAATGCATCTGCAAGTATCAATCGCCCCTCCGCATCGGTATGTCGCACCTCAATGGTTTTGCCACTCATACTCGTCAAAATATCACCGTTGCGATACGAATCTTTTCCGATCGCATTTTCACATGCCGGAACAATCGCAACAACATTTTTCTTGATACCGAGTTTCGCAATCGCAAAGACGCTGTGTATCGCCGTCGCGCCGCCGCTCATATCAAGGTGCATGTCAACCATCGCATCGCCGGGCTTGATACCCAATCCGCCCGTATCATACGTAATAGCCTTGCCGACAATGGCGACCGGCTTTTCCTTCGCCTTGCCGCCTTTGTACTCAATGACAATCAATTTCGGATCATGAGCTGATGCGCGCGAGACTGCCAAAAACGCCCCCATCTTCTGCGCCTCAATTTGCTTTTTGCTCAACACCTTCACCGAAACATTCTTGTACTTTTTCGCGCCGGACTTTGCGATATCGGCAAGTTTGCTCGGCGTCATGTCTTGCGCGGGCGTATTGGCGATATCGCGAGATTCATTGACAATTTGTGCCACCGCATGCCCGGTTTTCAGCGCTTTGGCCATACCGTCGTCCGCAGACACAATCATCACTTCCTTGACCTCGGCAAAACCTTCTTTCGGTTCTGTTTTATACGCATTGAAGTTGTAATTCGCCAATTCAAACTCATACCCGATCATCTCCGCCAGTTCTTCTTTCGTCAATTCCGTACCGCACACCTTGGCGGTGTCGGTGTGCACATGCGCTTTTTGCGCCATGTCAAACACGGTATCAAAATCAACGGATAATTTCTCAATTCTATGCGACTGCGCCACCCGAATAATCAATCGCAACAACAATCTGAAATTATATAAACCCGTATCTCGTATATCACCCGTTTTAATGGTCAATGTCTTACCGTCAAAACGATGCGCCGCAATCTTTTCATCAAATGTAACCGCAATAAATTTGCTTGCATCTGCAACACTCTTACCTACTTTGTATTTCATGATACAAATTTAACAGCTTGATAATTAATACTTGCAATCGTATTGTACCCTTCATAGTCAAATATGACAAATTAAGTATCTCGGGCATGCCATATTTGACACCATGTTCGTAAATCATGCATCCGTCTTATATATAAGGGTATCCATGCTTTCATAAAGTTTGACAAAGTATTGATTTTGCATAAAAAAAATGTACAATCATACGATATAGCGGGGTGGAGAAGAAGTATCTCGGGAGGCTCATAACCTCCAGACCCTGGTGCAAATCCAGGCCCCGCTACAAAAATATAAGGTCGTTTACTTAAACGAACCGCATGGTACCCCTTTTGCGCCACTATTCGCAAAAACGCGTCAGATTGTTTTTGTTTTGGTACAAGAATAGATAGCTTTACACACAGCCCCAAAATGCCTGCTTACACTTAAAGTCGCCAAACAATTCGCTTCAATGAAACGTGTCAAACTTTTTCTTTTATCTCTTCTCAAAAATCTGCACACTTGATTAACCATATCAAGTCTTAAAC
>WFWP01000048.1 GCA_015491055.1 Patescibacteria group bacterium
TATCTATGGCAAGAAAATATCCTTTACATAAAATGAGAAACTTCGGTATAGTGGCTCATGTGGATGCCGGTAAGACGACCACATCGGAAAGAATTTTGTATTATACCGGTCAGAGTCACAAGATTGGAGAAGTTCATGAAGGCGAGGCGGTTACGGACTGGATGGAACAAGAAAGGGAGCGAGGCATTACCATTACCGCGGCCGCGATTTCATGTGATTGGCAACCCACATATACGGACGATCCGGATAAAAGGGTGACTTTTAACATAATTGACACACCGGGACACATTGATTTTACCGCGGAAGTGAAGCGTTCCATGTATGTTTTGGACGGGGCGGTTGTCGTGTTTGATGCGGCCGCCGGTGTTGAGCCTCAAACCGAGACAAACTGGCGATATGCCGATGAGGCCAATGTTCCGCGAATTTGCTTCTTGAACAAAATGGATAAATTGGGCGCGGATTTTGATTCCGCATTCAGATCAATAGTTGAAAAATTGTCTGACAAGGCTGTTCGTTTGCAAATTCCCATGGGTCATGAAGATGATCATGTCGGAGCCATTGACCTGCTTGAAATGAAAGCGTTTACATATGAAGGAGATATGGGCAAAAATGTGGTTGTTGGCGAGGTGCCTGAAGAGTATAAAGCGGATGCGGAGAAATACAGGGCGGAATTGATTGAAAGGATAGTTGAGAATGATGAAGAATTGATGGACAAATACCTCGGAGGGGAGGAAATAGATATTGATACTTTGAAATCTCAATTGCGCAAAGCCGTAATCGCAAATGAGATCTTCCCCGTTTTGTGCGGTTCCGCATTTAAGAACAAAGGCGTTCAACGAGTTTTGGATGCCGTGGTTGATTATTTGCCCGCGCCGACGGATTTGCCGCCGGTTGTGGGTATAAATCCCAATACCGGAGAAGAAGAAGAGCGAAAACCGTCAGATGATGAACCTTTGGCGGCACTGGCGTTTAAGTTGCAATCCGATCCTTATGTGGGACAGTTGACTTTTGTGCGCGTTTATTCAGGTGTTTTGAAGAGTGGAGAGACATATTTGAACTCAACGACGATGAAAAAGGAAAGAGTTGGTCGTATAGTTAGGTTGATGGCGGATAAACGAGAGGAGATAAATGAAGTATATGCCGGTGAGATTGCGGCGGTTGTGGGTTCAAAGGATTTGAAAATGAGTCATACGCTTTGCCCTGCGGATAAACCGATAGTTTTGGAAGCGATAGAATTTCCGGAGCCGGTAATTTCAGCTCGCGTGGAGCCGAAAACCAAGGCTGATCAGGAAAAGATGGGTCTTGCGTTAAGTAAATTGGCCGATGAAGATCCGACATTCAAGGTTCATACTGATGAGGAGACAAATGAGACCGTGATAAGCGGTATGGGAGAACTTCATTTGGATATTCTGGTGGATCGCATGAGAAGAGAATTCGGAGTGGACGCGCAATTGGGTCGTCCGCAAGTGGCGTATAGAGAAACAATACAAGGCACGGCAGATGTTGAAAACAAGTACATAAAACAAACCGGAGGTCGCGGTCAATATGGGCATGTGAAAATAAGAATAGCACCTTTGCAACCCGAGGAAGCGCGTGAAAATGATGAAAGATTTAAGAAAGTTAACAATATAGAACGAGAAGAGCATTTTGAATTTATCAATAATATCAAAGGAGGTGTTATTCCTTCCGAATATATGGGGGCGATTAAGAAGGGGCTGAAAGAAGCGATGAGCAGAGGAGTGCTCGCGGGATTTCCATTGGTTGATATATCGGTTGAACTTTATGACGGTTCTTATCATGAGGTTGACTCTTCGGAAGTGGCGTTTAAGGTTTGCGCGAGCCAAGCTCTTACGGAAGCCGCCAAACAAGCAAATCCGGCAATTTTGGAGCCGATAATGAAGGTTGAGGTTACAACACCCGAACAATTCATGGGTGATGTTAACGGTAATCTAAGTTCAAGGCGCGGAGTGGTGGAAGGTATGGAGTCGCGCGGGAATGTGCAGGTTATAACGGCAAAGGTCCCGTTGGCGGAGATGTTCGGATATACAACCACTTTGCGAAGTATGACCGAGGGGCGTGCAAATATGAGCATGGAGTTCAGTCATTATGCCATTGTTCCTCAAAATGTTGCGGAAGAGATTATCGCTAGTAGAAAGCAATAGGAGAATTGTGTGAGACTTGCGCATATTTTTCAAGTCATTTTTTGCAATTCGCTTTCGGCAAATTGCGATCGACATGCGATTTTCAAAAAAACACATCAGATTGTTTTTCATGAAGTCGGGGTTTGAGAAGAAAAAGATTTTCCATTGTGTGTGGAGTTGGAGGTTTGATTGTTTTTTGTCAAAGAAGCATATAAATTCGCTAACCTGAACGGTAAAAACATCAAATACTGCAATATGATGGACTGGCGCAAAGATTTGCTTTTTTTGATATTATATGTATAATATTTGGCGCTTTATGGGTATAACCAAACTTTAAGCGCGGTCATATTTTGTGGAAAGGCCGCGCTGAGCGCGGTTTTTTAACACTCGTAAAGTGTATATGTTCATTGACAATTGAATATGACGCGAGGTTGTTTATGAATGTTGATGGAGTTACATTCGTAAACAATATCAATAACAGGTTTTCGTGTGTAATATACGCGAAAATGTATTTTCGCCGAAAAGAAAACAAATGTGGTTACCGGAGCTCCGCACGGATGCTCTGATAAGGGTGTATGGGGGATGCCTTGACTCTCAAAGGCGATGAAGGACGTGGACAGACTGCGATAAGCCACGGGTAGGCGTCTATCTGCCGACGATCCGTGGATTTCCGAATGGGGGAACCCCATCGAGTAAAACTCGATGATCTCTTGCGTGAAAGCGTTTGAGAGGCGTACCCGGGGAAGTGAAACATCTCAGTACCCGGAGGA
>WFWP01000049.1 GCA_015491055.1 Patescibacteria group bacterium
CGTAATGCGCTTACCCTATCTTCAATAGTAAGAAAAGTTTTTGACCCGATCTGCACCAACTGTTCTACCGTACACCCCGTAATTGTGTCTCTACAATCTACATATGCACTTGTTGTAATTGGTGTTGCAAATACAAAAGTCAAAGACACTATCAATATTAATTTAGCTTTATTCATATATCATATAACATGCGGTAATTATTTTTTATAATACCATACTTTACTTAGCGTTTACATCATCTATTGATCCTTTCATATAAAATTCTTGCTCATCTACATGATCATACTTGCCTTCAAGAATTTCCTTGAACCCGCGCACTGTTTCGGCAACGGATACATACTTGCCCGGCTTGCCGGTAAATACCTCTGCAACGAAAAACGGTTGCGAGAAGAATTTTTCAATCTTGCGGGCGCGATATACGGTCAATTTATCCTCTTCGCTTAACTCCTCAATACCGAGAATTGCGATAATGTCCTGCAAATCTTTGTACTTTTGCAATACCCGCTTCACCTCCTTCGCCACTTCGTAATGTTCTTGTCCGACAATGTCCGGCGTCAATGCGGTTGAACTGGATGCAAGCGGATCAATGGACGGGAAAATCGCTTTTTGCGCAAGCGCGCGAGACAATGACACGGTGGAGTCAAGGTGCGAAAATGTTGTCGCCGGCGCCGGGTCTGTTTCATCATCTGCCGGCACATATACGGCTTGGATTGATGTAATGGAACCGTTTTTGGTTGATGTGATGCGCTCTTGCAACATACCCATTTCCGTAGCAAGTGTCGGCTGATACCCCACCGCCGATGACACGCGCCCGAGAAGAGAAGACACTTCGGACCCCGCTTGCACAAAACGGAATACATTGTCCATAAAGAACAACACATCTTTTCCTCCCTCGTCGCGGAACGCTTCCGCCATGGTCAAACCGGACAAAGCAACGCGAGCGCGCGCGCCCGGCACCTCGTTCATTTGCCCAAACACGAGCGCTGTTTTGTCCAAAACGCCCGACTCTTTCATTTCGTAATACAAATCATTTCCTTCGCGCACACGCTCTCCCACGCCGGCAAACACGGAATACCCGCCATGCTCGGTGGCAACATTGCGAATCAATTCCTGAATCAGAACCGTTTTACCCACACCGGCTCCGCCAAACAAACCGACCTTACCGCCTTTGAGGAACGGAATCATCAAATCAATCGCCTTGATGCCGGTTTCAAACACCTCCGCTTTGGTGCTTTGCTCGTCAAATTTCGGCGGCTTTGCGTGTATCGGCATGCGTTTTGCGTTTTTGTCAATCGGCTTGCCGTCAATTGGCTCCCCAAGCACGGAAAACATACGCCCCAACGCGGCGCTCCCCACGGGAACTGAAATCGGGGCTCCGGTATTCTTTACCGTCATACCGCGCTTCAACTCCGCCGTGTCCGCCATAGCGATACAACGCACACGATTGAGTCCGAGATGTTGCGCAACTTCAAGTGTAACCGTCTTACCGTCTCCTTGCACTTCCAGCGCATGCTGAATATCCGGAAGATTATCTTCGAAATATACATCCACAACGGGACCTATAACTTGCTTCACAATTCCTGCTGTTTTATTCTCTATCATAATTATTGCTTTAATAAAATTCCTATTAACTTTACACTACTTATTTCATCGCTTCAAGACCGCTGGTGATTTCACTAATTTCCGCAGTAATCGCCGCTTGTCGAGCTTTATTAAATTCACGCTTCAAGGTTTGCGCAATCTCACCGGCTTTATCGGACGCATTTTTCATCGCAACCATTCGCGCTGAATGTTCCGATGCCTTGTTTTCAAGAATGGTGTGCAACACGAAAATATTTATGAGTATCGGCAATACATCATTCAACAAATGCGATTTACTCGGTTCAATCTTATAAGAAGCGGGAGAGGTTTCATTATCTGCAAGATCCGCATACTTGCCTCTTTCGGGAATTATATTTGCGACAATTTCTTTTATTTCATTTTCCGATATGGGCAATATTCGTCTCATAATCGGCTCTTGTTCAAAGGTTGATTTAAAATTCGTATATATCACATGCGCTTCTCTAATTTTTCCGGAATATTGCATATCCAACAAATCTCTCGTGATTTCATTTATCTCTTCTTCGGTCACATCATCACTCATATTCGTAAAATCTCCATACACATTCATTTTTCTTCTTCCCGCCCATTCAACAGCCCTTTTTCCCACACAAAACCAAATTAACTCGCCGGTTCCCCCTTTAAAATTATTTGCAAAATTTTCAGCGATTTTAATCACTCCACTGTTTAAACTTCCGGCAAGACCCTTATCACTCGTGATAAGCAAAATTGCAACCATTCCGCTTGAGCGCTTCTTCACCAACGGATGCGTTCCAAACTCTTTTATCGCGCTTATCTGCCCCAATATTCTTAAAGCCGAACGAGCATATTCCCTTAAACTTAACGCTCGCTCCTGAGACTTGCGCATTTTTACCGCACTAACCGCTTCCATGGCACGAGTAACTTTGCGCGTCTTCTTCACGGAATTTATCTTATTTTTAATTTCTTTTAATCCCGCCATAATCAATCATTTGTCAATGAGTTATAATTTATCATTCATTTACACTAAACAAGTCTTTATGCGTATCTTGGAAGACGGATAACGCTTCCTTCAATTTTGCCTCACTGTCATCATCAAACGATTTATCCCGTGTAATTTTATCTATAAGTTCCTTATATTGCCCGGACAAAAACTCTCTCAATTTTCGTTCCGCTTTTACAATATCGTTAACCGCCACAGTCTCAAAATATCCGTTAACTCCCGCATAAATCACACATGCCATGAGCGCAAATTGCACAGGTTCTCCATTTTTTTGTTTTAAAAGCTCCACAAGCCTTTGCCCCACACCGATGCGCTTTTTTGTCGCTTCGTCAAGATCCTGCGCAAATTGTATAAACGCTTCCAAATCTCTAAATTGCGCAAGCTCTATACCAAGAGACCCGCCAACTTTCTTAATCGCTTTGGTTTGCGCCGCGCTTCCCACACGCGACACGGAATTACCCACATCAATTGCAGGCATTATGCCTTTGTTAAACAAATTTGCGTCAAGAGCGATCTGACCATCGGTGATGGAAATTACATTTGTAGGAATATATGCAGATACATCACCCTCTTGTGTTTCTATTATAGGCAAAGCAGTCAAAGAACCTCCTCCTTTTTTCTCATTCAAACGAGCGGATCGCTCCAACAATCTTGAATGCAAATAGAATATGTCTCCCGGGTATGCCTCCCTGCCGGGCGGTCTCCGCAAAAGAAGCGAGAGTTCGCGATATGCAACAGCTTGTTTTGACAAGTCATCATAAACAATTAACGCGTCCCTTCCCGAATCCATAAAATATTCTCCCAGTGCCACCCCGGCAAAAGGCGCCAAAAATTGCAATGTTGCGGATGTTGAGGCCGGCGCGGTAACCACGATAGTGTATTCCATGGCCCCGGCATCTTCAAGTTGTTGAACTATTCTTGCGGTTTTGGATTCTTTTTGTCCTATTGCCACATAAATACAAAACGGACGCGATTCTTTTGGTTCGTTTTTTTGATTGATTATCGCATCAATGGCAACCGTAGTCTTTCCGGTAAATCTGTCTCCAATTATCAATTCTCTTTGCCCGCGCCCTATCGGAAACATGGCATCAATGGCTTTAATTCCCGTGTGTAACGGAACACTTACGCTCTGACGATCTATCACAGGATATGCGTCTCTTTCGAGAGGGTTAGTTTTTTCAGATTTTATCGGACCTCTACCATCAACAGGTTCACCCAATGGATTAACCACTCTACCCAAGAAAGCTTCTCCAACGGGTATTGATAAAATCTTATCCGTAGACCGAACAAGCATGCCTTCGGAAACTTTTGCAGGGTCACCGAGAACCACGGCTTTTACAAAATCTTCTTCCAAATTCAAAACCAACCCGTACAGTTTTTCATCATCACGCATGGCGTCTTCCAAGGATTTACCATCCGATACATCAAACAAGACCATTTCCATCATTTTGGCATCCTTAAGTCCGTCAATGGTCGCCACTCCATCTCCCACACTTATCACTCTTCCAACATCACAAGTGTCCGCGTTCAAATTCAAATTTTCTATTTCAGATTTTATTCTATCTATTATTGTGTTATTTATATCATTTGCCATAATACCATGTGTGTTAATTAATAATCCCCCCTCGTCGCCCTTTCGTATATTTGCAACAACTTTGATTTAAAACTTGCGTCTGTGAGCTTGCCCTGTTTTTCTATACGATATCCGCCCACTATGTTTGGATCAATTCGCACTTGCATATCTTTTTCATAAAAAGAGTGTTTCTCAATCAACTTTTTATCCATTTCCGACGCCACGATCAAAACGGCGCGATTGTTCGCATTCTTCAAAACCAAATGTTTATACATATTCAAAATCTGAGGAAGCAATTTCAACGCCCCTCTCTTGATAAGAGATTTCTTGACACCTTCCACCACGGCACCGGCATCTTTGCCTTCATTTGCAAGTTCGTATATTGCGCGCGCGTAAATTTCGGGATTTATCATATTTGCTTTCTAACTTAACTTTTTCCTCAAAAGACGCTCCGCCGCCAATATGGCGACACGAGCTATTTCTTTATTGTTCTCATCCATGGTCCGTTTCGCAAGTTCTTCCGCTCTCAACAACGCGTCTTTTTTAATCTTCTCACTTCGCTCATTCGCCTCTTCAATTATCTTTTCTCTCTCAACTTCCGCGGTGCGTTTTGACTTCTTTATTATTTCATCCGCCTTTATGGAAGCCTCGGCAACCATTTCCCTCGCATCTTTTTCAGCCCGAGCCAATTTCAAATCCGCTTCTTCCGCGCTTTTTACGCCTTGTTCTATCTTTGAACGACGCTCGTCAAGTATTCTTAAAATCGGCTTGTACAACAAATATGTCAAAACAACCAGCAAAAAACCGAAGTTGATCGCTTGTATTATAAGCAGTTTCCAATTTATGCCGAACGACGCCAATAAATCTGACATATTTTTAAAATTTTGTAATTTCTAATTTTGCAATTTTCAAACTACCGAGTTATATAATTTGCTTATTATGTATTAAATTCAAGAAAAATACACATAATTATACGAAGAAGATACGGAGCACCGGTCGATACAATTATATGCCACACAAGAACGCTCCGAAAATAAACGAATTAAAGTCCTTTTATGATAAACGCCACAACAAGCGCCAAAATACCGAGCGCCTCCGCAAATGCTATGGCAATAATCATATTTGATACGACTTTCCCGCTCGCCTCGGGATTGCGACCTATAGACTCCATGGCCTTGCTACCTATAAGACCGATACCTATACCCGGACCTATAACACCCAATCCGGCCGCCAAGGCCATACCTATCGCTTTTGCTGCTTCCAATTCCATATTCAATATTATTAATTAAAATATAATAATTGCTTGTTAAATCAACAACGCGCGTAATTGTACCATTCGCGCGCACAGCAATCAAGTGTCACTTCTTCATTTCCTTGTGCTCCGTCTGAGTTCCGCACCTCTTACAAAACTTTCTCAACCTTAATTTTTCTATATTGTCTCCCTTTACTCTTCGTGTGGTCCTGTAATTTATTTCTTTGCATGCGGAGCATTGCATTTTCTTCAATTTGTGTTTATTTGATGAAACCATATTGTTTTAATTACTATGCGGACACGCGCGCGACGCCCCAAAACCGAACAAGAGTATATATCAAAGTTTAGAATTTGCAATCCCAATGATTCCACTCTTTATTACAAACTATTTCAATGTTTTCTTTTTTGCGCACACATTCCATAGACGAACCTGAAAATCCGCCCGGAGTCTTGCACTTAAAGTTTCCGGAGTTTTGTATATAATCATTTATATCATCGGTCAACCTAAAATCCAACTTATACCCGTTTGCATGACTTCTGGTACCGCCTGCGTGAGTTCTTCTGCCATTTGATGCATATTTCTCATTACCTCCGGTTATGACAATTTCGCACCCACCCTTATATAGGTCGCATTCCGATTTCATTTGCAAAGCACCTGAAACGGTAACGGCTTTAAGTTTATCAACGCATGTGCCTTGATTTTTCACACCGTTTGAAAACCTGGCAACACACTCTGTGTTAAACTTAAACCCCGCATCAGACAACCTGACCCTGGCGGGACTTGAAAATACTGGCAATCTCCCGGTGGGAGATTTGTATCCACTCGGTAATTTATAACCTAAATCCGGACTAATACTGATTCCGCTCCTGTTATCTGTTAAAGGGTACGGTTGAGCGTATGCTGAATTGTATGTATACGCATTGCCGGGGTATGGGTCAATATCATCATATCTGCTTGCCGTGCCACGAATAGGCATTGGAGGGTTTACAACCCTGGTCACTTGTCCGGTATCGGCGCATTGTTTTATGGTGTTCCATTTCTCTTGCAAACCAAGCCCCACAGCAAGTTTCGTCATAATGGCATTTATTATCAACCATGCCATTAAAATTCCCACTATACCCAACAAGGACATGCGAAATATACTCAATGCTTTGGTGACATTTTCAGATTTTCCATTATTAAACAAAAACAAGAATCCCGCATACGCAAACATAATTGAAGACAACATCACGGCTGCATATATGGAATACTGCACCAAATTTCCTATCAATTGGATGAAAGTGCACCAATTGCAAGGCGGTAGACCATCTTGCCCTCTTATTCCCGAGCAAGACACTATTCCGCCCGTAAGCCCCGGATCTGTCGCAAATTCTTGCGCATACCCCAAATTGACATGTGACAACATTGCCGTGAAAAAGATAAAAGATATTGCAAACAAGAACCGTAATGTATGCGCTTGCGCGCTCTTTATAAGAAACTTTGACATACCGTTTGTAATAATACCATTCATGATGTAAAGTACCAACAACCGTATAAACAACAATGCGC
>WFWP01000050.1 GCA_015491055.1 Patescibacteria group bacterium
GTCTTATATATTTGGATAAATAGTGCTCGTTATCAGAGTATTGATTATATGTCGTTTTATATGTGTAATATTCCGTATGAATAAAAGGGTATATGTTGCCGTAAGTGGCGGGGTTGACAGTTCGGTATCACTTGCTTTATTACGCGACAAAGGGTTTGATGTAACCGGAGTGTATTTTAAGACATATAAGCCCGATGGCGATATAACATATTGTCGTCAACAGGGTTTGGACGCTCAGAAGGTGTGCAAGACGTTGGGCGTTCCGTTTAAGGTGTTTGATTTGCAAGACGAATACAGGAGGCAAGTGTTTGATTATATGATTAATGGGTACAAATCGGGGCAAACACCCAATCCCGATATGATTTGTAACAAAGAGATAAAGTTTGGTGTTTTCGCCCGTAAGGCCTTTGAAGATGGAGCAGATCTCATCGCCACCGGACATTATGCGCGATTGCGGATAAATCAAAATGACGTTTTGTTGATGCAACCTGAAGATTTGCGTAAGGATCAAACTTATTTTCTTTCCCAGGTTAACAAAGAAGTTTTATCAAAAGTTATATTTCCGCTGGGTGATTATACAAAGCGGCAAGTAAGGTATTTGGCGAGAGATTACAATTTGCATACGGCGGAGAAAAAAGATTCACAAGGCATTTGTTTCATTGGCAGGGAAATGAATGTGCATAGTTTTTTGCAAACATATATTCCGAAAAATAAGGGATATGTATTAAATTTACAAGGTGATATTGTGGGTGAACATTTCGGGGCAAATTTAATCACAATAGGGCAGAGACGCGGATTTACCATATATCCGAAATATCAAATACCTAACATGCCTCGCTTGTTTGTCATAAGTAAGGATATTTATAAAAATACGATAACGGTTGGAACAAAGGAGGAGTTTGAATACATGCAATCTCTCAATCGTTCATTGGTTATTGAAGATCTGAATTGGATAAGCAATCCGCCCGATGAAAAAAGAAAATACAGATGCAGGATACGGCACAGGGGAAAGATGTATGATTGTTCGGTTAAATTTTTATCGGATTGTGACGCCCTGAACCGTCAGAATATGCAAATTGACTTTCAAGACATTCCTTACGCGCCGGCAACAGGTCAATTTGTCGCCATTTATGATAACAATATATGTTTGGGAGGAGGTGTTATCGCGCGATGTTTGAATTCTTGATATGAGAATAGTCGGTGTGTTATTTTTTATCCGGACACAAGAGCAGGGCAACCGAGCGATTGCGTGCAAAATTTCAAGCGGACTTCTTGAGCCGGGAAATCTCTTATAAAAATTCATGTTTGTTATGATTGTCTTATGCCTTTATTTGGACATTTTGCAAATCGGGGACAACAAGTTGGTTGATTTTCAGATTATATAGTATTATTTCCGCAGAATGCGGTCGACATCAAACAACAAGTCTAATTTTTGCAGTGGTTTTTTCAGTAAGTTTTCGTTATGTATATCGCAATTGGTTTGGTATGCGATAGTGATAACCGTTTTAAGTGTAGCTGTTTATTTATTTGTTGGAGGGAGCGCCTTGTTTTCCGAATATAACACCATGCCTATTGTTCTTCATAGGCAGGTTAACGATGAGTATTTGCATGTAAAGGGCAGTGTTACGAAACAGAATCCGTGCGATGTATTGATTGTATCAAGTGAGGGTGATTATGACAATCAGCACATTGTTTTGGCGACCGAAACGGTTAATGAATGTGACAAAGAATATGCGAGCGCGGTTGAAACCTTTTTTATCAAATTGCCGGGAAACGAGAATACGGTGATAAAATTGTCGTTCAATGATGTTGAAAGGGAGATAGTGATAAAATAGCACTTTGTTTTTGATTATCATGAGAGATATTTTCATACAAAAAGCAGATGGCAAAATGGAATTGTTTGATGAGAATAAATTAAGGAATTCCTTATTGAGATCGGGTGCAAGTAAAAAATTGGCGGAACGAGTTGTCAAGCATATTGTTTCCGGATTGAAGGACGGTATGTCTACCGGCGAGATTTACGCAAACGCTTTTGATGTATTGCGCAAGTTTGAACATGAACACCCGATAGCGGCCGCAAGGTATTCAATAAAGAGAGCGTTGTTGGAATTGGGGCCCAGCGGTTTTCCGTTTGAACAATTTATCGCCGGCGTTATGCGAGCTCATGGTGCGGAATTTGTGGACACGGGCGTGATGATGCAAGGGAAGTGTGTTATGCATGAAGTTGATGTTGCCGGTGTTGCGAATGGGAAGAGATTTGTCATGGAGGTAAAATTTCACAATTCTTTGAGTACAAAGACGGACTTGAAAGTTGCTTTGTATGTCAAGGCACGCTGGGACGATTTAATGAACACAAAGAGAAAAGATCACATTGACCAAGGTTGGCTTGTGACCAATACTCGTTTCACTGATAATGTTGTTCGTTATGCAAAATGTGTGGGCAATTTAAAATTACTGGGATGGGATTATCCAAAAGGCAGGGGGTTGGAGGTGTTGATAGAAGAGGCTAAATTGCAACCCGTCACAATGCTTACCACTTTAACGGCAAGGGAAAAACGATATTTACTTGAAAGAGATTATGTGTTATGCAGGCATTTATGCGGAAGACCCGACATATTGAGAGAAGCCGGGGTTAAGGAAAGCAAAATAGATTTTGTGTTGGAACAAATAAATGCTTTGTGTGAAGAGTTGTATTAAACTTAAACAAGTTCCGTATTTGAACAAGTTTCATGACGGTCTTGTACCTTTTTTATTTTGGTGTAGAATACGATCCACATGAATAAACAATATATCACAAAATACAAGCGCGATGAGTTAATCTCGGAATTGGAGAGATTGAAGACCGTGGAAAGAAAAAAGATAGCTGATAAACTTGAATATGCAAGGAATTTGGGAGATTTATCCGAAAACGCCGAGTATCATGATGCAAGGGAGGCGCAATCTGAATTAGAGGCGCGCATAGAACACATTGAAAGCATATTAAACAGCGCGGAAATCATCAAAAATGCAAAATCCGATGAAGTTACATTGGGATCCAAGGTTGTTGTAAAAAAAGAGAGGGGATCGGTTGAAATAGAATATGAGATTGTGGGGTCTGCGGAAGTGGATTTGTCTGTTAATAAAGTATCTCATGAATCTCCCTTGGGTGGCGCAATGTTGGGGAAAAAGGTGGGAGATGTGGTTGAACTTAAAACTCCCAAAGGTGTTGTTAGGTATATTGTTGTAAAAATAATGTAACGGTACAAGATTTATAGCTTTGTTGAAAGGATAAAGGTGGTAACTTGGTTTACGCGCAAAACAAATCAGAACTTTTTTCTTATTTCTTTCTTGCTTTCTTTCTCAATTTTTGCATACAGGTTAAGCGGATAGCGGGCGACATCGTTTTAATGATGAGTTTTTTAGATTTCAACGATTGCGATTTCGCGCTTGTATTTTGTCCGTCCTCCAGGACTCGAACCTGGGACCCCAGAGGTATAAGCTCTGTGCTCTGACCACCTGAGCTAAGGACGGATGGTGGCAACGGTTACCATTCTACATCAATACTTGGGCTTTTCAAGCTATTGCGTACATCAACTTATACTATATGACTTTCGTCTTATAATAACTCCTCTCTCCAAAACAAGTAGATAGATACGGTTTTCGGTTATAAAGGCGATAATATGGTAGGTACCGTTTTTGGTTTGATATTGAATTTATACACCGACTCATGTTCATTGTGATATAATTTCTTGCGTTATGCGGGATTTTGTAAAATTATCCGATTTGCCTTACACGGGTTTTGATTTTGGGGAACCGTATAATTCTTTGTATTGGGTTGTATTGCTTTTGTGGAGCATGCTTGTGTCTTGGTTGGTGTTGAAAAATAAAAATTGGTTTATAACTTTTTTCAAAAATGCGACGCATGTGTTTGCAATTGACAAGAAAGAGCGCGAGATAAAAAACACGTATGCGGAGCCCGTTATTCTTGAAGAAAGAATTACGCAACCGGATCATATCATGTCAAATTCCAAATCTGAATCAAAATACAGGCCGCCATTACAAGAAGATAAGACTTCAAATCCTAATTTGGAAGAAATGCAGCGAGATATTTTGCAAGCTGTGGAATCAATTTCCAAAGAGGTGAAAAATGTTGAAGAAAAGAGTATTGAAGAAAAACGCACGAAAGTTGCCAAAAAAGTGGCGAGAATAGTTGAAGAAGAACTTAAATATTTGAGGAAGGGGCAAATTGAGAATGGATATTCTGCAGAAGGGTACGCGTCAACAAGCGCGGAAAAAATAAATTCCTCCAATACGTATGAAGATGACGCCAAGGATGCAGACATTGCTTATAACGCGAAATTTGGCGCAACAAACATGGAAGCGGATTATTTGATTAACGGAATCGCTTTTAACAACGATATTGATAAGAATGATGGCGCTCGCAAGAAACAAAACAGTATATTGTACAATGGTATTCAAGAACCGAGACAAGTGTACAAGGACACTCTTACTTTAGATAAATCCGGCGAGTTGCCAAAATTGGTTTTAACAAGGGAAAAAGTGTCAGATTAGTTGTTTACTCTTTCTTCAATCTCTTTTTTTATTTTATCCGCAAAATCATTAAGTGTCATTTCAAGTTTGTTTCCTTGCCTGGTTTCAACAGTCAAAACATGTTTTTCTCGCTCTTTGTCACCCAATACCAAAATGTATGGAACTTTTTCTTTTTTGGAATTCCGTATTCTCTTGCCAAGCGAATCGGTGGCGTCTTGCAACAGTACTCTAATGCCTATCGCTTGCAAACTTGCCAAAATTTTGTTTGCATACTCGTTGTTTGCGTCCGATACCGGTAGTATGTGCACTTGTTCCGGCGACAACCAAACCGGAAATGCGCCTCCAAAATGCTCAATCATTACGCCCATAAACCTTTCCAAGGAGCCGGTTATCGCCCTGTGTATCACAACGGGCCTTTCTTTTTGTCCGGCGTCGTTTGTATAAGACAATTCAAATCTTTCCGGCAAATTGAAATCGCATTGTATGGTTGCGAGTTGCCATGAGCGGCCTATGGCATCTTTAAACATAAAATCAAGTTTAGGTCCGTAAAATGCAGCTTCATCTTCCGCCGGAGTATATGGCAAATTATTGGCTTTTGCGGCATCTTCAAGCGCTTTTTGCGCAGATTCCCACACTGTGTCATCTCCCAAATATTGTCCGTTTGGACCACGCAAAGACAATTGTACGGTATACTCGTCAATCATGCCCATTGTTGCGTAAAAAGTTTTTATTATGGATACTATGGTTGACACCTCTTCTTTTATCTGATCAACTCTGCAAAACAAGTGTCCGTCGTCTTGTGTTATTGAACGAACGCGTGTTAACCCTCCCAATTGTCCGCTTTTTTCATCTCTGTACACGGTTGCGGGTTCAAAGTATCGCACGGGCATATCTCTGTAAGAAAATTGATTATCCATAAATATTTGCATGTGATGCGGACAATTCATCGGTTTTATGAAAAACTTGTCTTCTTTACCGTACACCTTGAATAATTCATCTCCAAACTTATCCGCATGTCCGGATTTTATGTAAAGATCTTCTTTTGTTATATGCGGTGTCCATACTCGCTCGTACCCTCTGTTTTTGTGTAATTCCCAAAGATAATCTTCTATTTCTTTTCTGATTATCATGCCTTTCGGTTGAATCAACGGCAATCCGGCACCCACAAGAGAGGAAGAAGTAAATAACTTCAATTCTTTGCCCAATTTTCTGTGATCCCTCTTTTTCGCTTCTTCAAGCATTATCAAGTATTCACCCAAATCTTTTTTTGTTTCAAATGCCAAACCGTATATGCGTGTCAACATTTTATTTTTTTCATCTCCTCGCCAATATGCGCCGGCAACTTTATGCAACATGAAAGAATATTCATCTATATCTTTGGCGGGATTTTCAGAATGTCCGCCCCTGCACA
>WFWP01000051.1 GCA_015491055.1 Patescibacteria group bacterium
ACATAATAATAGGTTGTGTAAACACTGTCATATATACTGTTTTGGGTCCGCCTCGCGGAGGTCCGTTTTTGTGGAGTCCGAGCGTCACCAAGACATATTCTTTCGGTCCTCCCGCGCACAGCGGGCAATGGTTGTTGGGTGAAGCGGGTCCGAGTTATTTTTGCGTTGAAAAGATATTGCCTTTAACTGTTCATCCCGGATTGCTTATGGTAATGATGGGCTCAAGTCAATAGAAATAAATCGGACAATTTCGCAAAACAAAATAAACACATTAACCGTATGCGATATTCAAAACAAATTATATTTATAACGGCGCCCATACTTATTTTTATCGTTTTGTTTGTTCTTTATATAAAAGCAAACATTTTTGATAAAGAGCATAATTTGAATTCAATTGATATGTATCCGGATACGGTAATTGCCCCGAAATCGGATTACAGACGAAATAAAGATTTGCAATTTAAATCTGACGAACCAAAAGAATCTCCACCCTTATCGTCCGAATATGATTTGTTTAACGATTGGCAACAATCGGATAATATAAAACAAGTTTCCGATACGTTTGCGGAAAATACGAGTGTCGGTAATGAGATCGGTAAACCCCCAAAAAAAGTTGACGAGCAACAACTTGTCCGGATAAACAATATCAAAACCGTTGAAACAAATCCCGGGATTGATAATGATTTGTATGAAGAAGATTTCTGGGCGTGGATACCGCAAATAAATATAAACAAAAAAGAAAAAACAATGCAAAAAACCGATTCGGAACGAGAGAAATTGAGAAACTTCATCAACGAATACGGAGAAAAAGTGAAAAAAAACGTGCGTAAAATGAATAATCAGCCGGAAATAATGAAGGAATTTATGCAAAATCGCGGAAAACCCGGCAATAAAGATAGAGTGAATGAGTTGGCGAACAAATATAAAGAACTCAGCGTGGAATTGGAAGAGTTTGTTCAAAGTGAATCAATACCCGCCAATTTCAGAGATATGGGTTTGAGGTTAAGCAAATCATATGGAAATGTGGGAGCGGCGCATAAAATGTTGGCGGATAGGGAAACAACCAGTGATGCCGATATGCTTAAAGTTTTGTATGAATATAATTCTGAAATAGACAAATTCGCGAAAGACTTTATAGCATTCGCAAATCTTGTAGGAGCTTACGGATTTATGTTCGGACAACATGAAGGGGGTGGTATATTCACACCACCCGTTGCATTGGTTCCGATGGAATAAAACTGTAAATTTGCAGATTTTTCTCGTGTTGCTCAGCCCACTTGCATTGCAAACATGTTGATGTTTGCGCATTATTACTTAGTTACAAGACCATTATAACTAATATGAATTTTTATAAAAATTTCCCGCTTAAAGAAATCCGCTTGAAATTTCAAACGCGCAATCGCGTGTGGTCGCAATGTTTTTTTCTTTCCTCAAAAAACCCTTTAATATTTTATAAGCGAGGGTTTAAGAAAGTAAAAAGTTTGGCATGACTAATCAGAGTGAGTTGTTCGGCGGTTTCAAGTGTAAACAGGTATTTTTTCGGATTATGTGTAAAGTTATCCGTTCTTTTATCTGCTTTTGTGCCTATATTTATTTTGTGCGGATAGGGAGAATCGAACTCCCGACTCATCCATGGCAAGGATGTGTTATACCACTTAACTATATCCGCTTTCAAGTGCATCTGTGATTATACAGAAAAACCGTTGAAATACAACAAAGCGCAAGACCATTATATTACACTATATGATAAAGCATGGCATGTGCATATTGTTTACGTTAATGATTGTTATTTTTGCCGTGAAATTTTTTATGCACTTCTTTGAGGTGTTTGTCCGTTATGTGAGTGTAAATTTGTGTTGTGGCTATATGAGCATGTCCCAATAATGCTTGCACGGCGCGAAGGTCTGCGCCGTTTGCCAGCAAATCCGTTGCGAAACAGTGCCGCAAACTGTGAGGTGTTACCGTTTTGCTTATACCCGCTTGTATTGCGCGTTTTTTCACTATTCGCTCAATTGATCTCGGCGTAATTCGCATAGTGTCGCTTTTATCAGCACCTTTTGCGAGTGATATGAAAAGCGCTTCGTCCGTATCAGTACGCTTGTCCAAATACGCTTTTATCGCTTTTTTTGCTTTGTTTGAAAAAAATACCACTCTTATTTTTTCACCCTTGCCCCTAATTGACAATTCATCTTGACTCAAATCAATATCTCTGTTTAGAGAGCACAGTTCGGATACGCGAAGACCGGTTGAGAACAGGGTGTTTAATATCGCATTGTCGCGGAAATCTTTCAATGTTTTGCTCGGAAGGTTTAACAGTCGTTCCAATTCATTATGCGTCAGTATTTCAATATCTTTTTCCGCCGTCTTTGCCAAATCTATATTGTCGGGAGACAGGCAAGAAATCCCTCGTCTTTTAAGAAACTTTAAGAAAGATCTCAGGGCTATAAGATGATAGTTTTGAGTTTTTTTATTTAAGGTGTTTTCCCGTAATCCCGGTTGTCGATTAAGCCATAAGCGATATTTGCGAATTGACGGCTCCGTAATATCTTCGGGTTTTTCTATGTTTGCAAATTCAAGAAAACGGGTTATATAGCGATCGTAATTTGCAACCGTAAGCGACGATCTGCCTTTCTCTATTTCAAGGTGTTCCAGGTATTCTTGTTTCAGATCTTTCAAGTTGTTCATGATTGGATAGGGTGAATCGATATGAGCTTATTATAACTTCCGAAAATCGGTATAACAATAATTTATGTGTAAATTGTCACACTTGACCAAGTATAAATTATGTTGACTTTTGCGTTATTCACATTATACTTTTGTTCGTTGTTGACGGTTTTTGCCGTTGGTTTAGTATGTTAGTGTACGCAAGTTTGCATTATTTGTTAAAAATTGCGTGCGCTTGCCAAGCAAGGATTAATAGTAACAACAACATTCCCCGGACGATAGATTATGTCTGAAATGCGTGTAACTTTAGTTTGTGTATAAAACGCATACGTGTAAACAGTGATGGCGGTTGTCTTTGCGGTTTTTGTGTGAACAACACTCTTGTTGCCATCTTCATATCCGCGATTTTTATTGCGAGTTTTGGCGCGCCTCGCCATGTTGACGCGGGTGTTATTGAAGCAATTTCAAATTTGTTATCCGCCAGGATAAAATACACTGCGGTAAGTGAATATGATTCGCGCAGTTTACCTTTGTTGAAACCTGCCAGGAATATAGATCCCAATCCCGCCAAAGGGGGCGGGGATATAGTTGTGCGTAACGGTTCCGCATTGGTGGCGGAAGCGGGGCCGGAAGGAGGAATATCTCAATTTGTGGAAGGGGCGTCCAATGACGGACAAATAAGTGTTTATATTGTACAAGAAGGCGACACGCTAAGTGACATAGCTGAGAAATTTGATGTGTCGGTTAATACAATCAAGTGGGCGAACGATATAAAAGATCCGTCAACCATAAAAGTGGGTCAGAGACTTGTTATTTTGCCCGTAACCGGTATCAGATATACGATAAAACGAGGGGGCACATTGAGAGATGTTATTAAGAAATACGGCGGTGATTTGCAAGAAGCCGTTGAGTATAACGGAGTCGGTCCCGATGAGGAATTAGCGAAAGGCACCGTGGTTATAATCCCCAACGGGTCTATGCCCGGCGACAATCACAAAAAAGCAACAAAGCGTAACTTTTCTTCCGCAAGAACGAGTTATCAGAGAAATGCAGGAAGAGATGTTTCCGGATATTTCGTTCATCCTTTGAACAGAATTGGGGTACGAACACAGGGCGTACATGGTAGAAATGCTGTGGATATCGGAGCGCCGATAGGAACTCCGATAATAGCATCCGCATCGGGAGAGGTTATTTTGGCAAGGAAAAGCGGATGGAACGGCGGGTACGGTATTTATACTGTGATAAAACACCCGAATGGCACACAAACCCTTTATGCGCATATGAGCAGGAATATAAGTTATGTGGGGCAGAAGGTTGTGCAAGGTCAAGTTATAGGATATGTCGGAAACACCGGCCGTTCCACAGGTCCTCATGTGCACTTTGAAGTCAGGGGAGCCAGAAATCCGTTTTAAGCGGGACAAATTGTAATTATAATCGGCGTTAAATAAAGAGGTTGATCAAAAATTTGACTATCCGTATTCATTTGGTAGTATATGCCGTACGCGTCGCGGTGTTTTTGTTTTTAACATGTTGTTTTTGTTTGGTAGCTGTTCTCGCGAATCAAATAAAGGCAACATGATGTGGAAACGGAGACACATGCTTTTACGCTTTATTATTAACAAGGATTATTAAATAGATAAGTTATTATGGCAGAGGAATTTAAAAGAGATAAAGAGCATTTGAATGTCGGAACGCTTGGTCATGTGGACCATGGCAAAACCACATTGACCGCTGCGATTTTGAATTCATTGCATCTTGACGGTCAAAATGTAAAAATGGCCTCAATTGAGGACATTGACAAAGCGCCGGAAGAGAAGGCGAGAGGTATTACGATTTCGCTTTCTCACCAAGAATATGAAACGGAGAAGCGTCACTACGCTCACATTGACGCTCCCGGTCACGCGGACTACATTAAGAACATGATTACCGGTGCCGCGCAGATGGATGGCGCAATATTGGTGGTTGCCGCAACCGACGGTCTTATGCCCCAGACGCGTGAGCACATACTTCTTGCAAAGCAAGTGGGTGTGCCTAAAATGATAGTGTTCATCAATAAGATAGACATGCCGGACATTGACGAGGATATGGTGGAGATGGTTGAGGAAGAGATTCGTGAAACTCTTACGCAATACAAGTTTGACGGCGAGAATACTCCGTTTATTCGCGGATCTGCGCTTAAAGCCGCAGAGGCGACGGAAAAAGATGAGTGGGTTGAGAAGATTCTTGAGCTTACCAGGACCATGGATGAATGGTTTGATATTCCGGAGCGCGATGTTGACGGTCCGTTCTTGATGCCGATTGAGGACATATTCTCCATTGAAGGCCGCGGTACGGTGGTTACGGGTAGAATTGAACGAGGACGCATTAAAGTTGGTGAAGAGGTTGAGATCGTGGGTATAAAAGACACCACATCAACCACGGTTACGGGAATTGAAATGTTCAACAAGAATTTACAAGAAGGTCTTTGCGGTGACAATGCCGGAATACTTCTTCGCGGTATTAAGAAAGACGAAGTGCACCGCGGACAAGTTCTTGCAAAGCCGGGTTCAATAACACCGCACACCGAATTTGAAGCGGAAGTGTATGTGCTTACAAAAGAAGAGGGAGGTCGTCACACACCTTTCTTCTCAGGGTACAAACCGCAATTCTATGTTAGAACCACAGATGTTACCGGTGAAGTTACTTTGCCCGAAGGTACCGAGATGGTGATGCCGGGAGATACGGTTACATTCAAAGTTAAACTTGTTTCTCCTATCGCTATTGAGGATAAGATGCGCTTTTCGGTGCGTGAGGGAGGTCGTACCGTCGGCGCTGGCGTTGTGACAAAGGTTATCAAATAATGGAAGCGGTACCAGATTAGATTTGCCTCTATCGGTTTTCATCTTCGTTTGCAAGTTTATTGTTCATTAACAGTCAAACAATTAAATCATGGTGGAATCAAAAACAAAGAAAGCTACCGGATCAAAGCGGTCTGTGAAAAGTGGTGACATTGAAAAATTGCGCATTCGTGTGCGCGCGTATGAGCACAAGTTATTGGATTTATCCACAAAGCAGATTATAGACACCGCAAAAAGACTTGATGCGGAAGTTAAAGGTCCGGTGCCGATGCCCACCGAGGTTAAAAAGTACACGGTACTACGCTCAACTTTCGTCCACAAAGACGCGCGAGAACAGTTTGAGATGCGTGTACATAAAAGATTGATTGATATATTAAAGCCCGAGCCGAAGGTTATAGAGGCGTTGACAAACATAAATTTGCCTTCGGGCGTTTCGATAGATGTTAAAATGATTCAATAAACTTCAAACAAAAAAAGTTACAAATAAAAACCGCGCGGTTAAATCGCGCGGTTTTTATTTATACTTGCTAAAAGTTAAAAACTCAGAAATGAAAATGCCTACGGA
>WFWP01000052.1 GCA_015491055.1 Patescibacteria group bacterium
CAAATTCCGTGGATTAAGCAGGAAGAACTTTTATCTGCATCTTAAAGAATGTGAGTTTCGCTTTAATCACAGAGAGTTAAATTCCAAGGAATTGTATGCTAAAATACTAGGGATTATTAGAAAGTTTTATTGAGTTATCTGGTCTTGTACCAAAAATTATTGCGCGCCACCCAATTATCTCAATGACAATCGAATTTGATGAAATTCAAATTGAGTCAATACCAAAAGTTTTCCATGTCGTACAATTTTTCTTTGAAATTTTGATTCACTTTAAAACCTTTTTGCGAAAAAAACCGTTTACCATCACGCCATACACGACTCGCACACTTTGTGCCTGGTCAATTCTTGCGCCGCATTGACACTGTGTTGATAGTACAGCGTTTTTACGCCCGACTTCCATGCGTGAATATACAACGCATTTATCTCCTTCGGCGTCATATCGGTTCTAATCATCAAATTCAAAGATTGGCTCTGGTCTATATACGACTGCCGGTCGGCGGCTTGATTGACAATTGCGTACTGATCAATTTCTCTGAATGTCTTAAATACCGCTTTTTCCGACTCGCTCAGAAATGCCAAATGCTGAACCGACCCGTCATTTGTGCGTATGCTATCCCATACCTCACGCGTGTTTTTACCTTTACTCTCCAACAATCGCTCCAGGTATGGATTTTTAATCGTCACCTTTATTTTATCTATATCTTTTACATAGTAATTTGAAAACAGCGGTTCAATACTTTGCGACACTTGCCCCAAAATAAACGATGACGATGTGGTCGGCGCGATGGCGCGCACCGTTGCGTTTCTCCTGCCATAACCTTTAAGAATTTCCGGCTCACCAAAACGTTTTGCAAGTTCGGCGGACGCCTTGTCCGACCGCTCGGCAATACACTTGAACACTTCTTTATTCAGTTTTCTCGCCTTATCGGAATCAAACGGAATCATTTTGCTTTGCAACAGCGAGTGCCACCCCAATGCGCCAAGTCCGACGCTTCTGTTCTCAACAGCAAATGTGTACGCGCGCTCCATAAATTGAAATGCGAGGCGTTTTTCTCTGTCATCGGAGTCACGCATTTTCTCCAATTTAAGAATAAAGTCGCTCAAAACCGCATCCAGAAAATATACCATTGTCTCCACCGCGTCGGTATTTTTCCACGCGTCATACATCGCCAAGTTAATGGACGACAAACAGCACACAAATGACCAACGTTCATTGGACGGAAGGGCTATTTCGGTGCACAAATTGCTTGCATGTATTTTTAAGTTCTTGTCGCGATATACATCCGCCGCTCCGTTGTTTACCGTATCGGTAAAGAAGATGTACGGGTAACCCAATTCGGTTCTGCGCTGTATCACCTTTGCCCATAGCGCGCGTTTTTCTTCGTCTCCGTCTATCATCTCTTGCATCCATGCGTCGGTAACCGTCACACCATGTGTTAGTTTTTGAATGGGATTTCCTTCGGTGCCAATGTTCAAAAACTCATCCGCATCTTGATGCTCCAAAGGCAAATAAGGAGAAAATTGTCCGCGTCTCGTTGATCCTTGACTGACCACATCGGCAACACTTTCAAACAAACTCATAAAATGAACGCTTCCCGATGAAACACCTTTGTCTGACGCGATAAGCGATCCGCGATGCCTGACGTCTCCGAAATACCCGGAGGTTCCTCCCCCGAATTTGCTCATCATACCCACTTCCGCAAGGGTATACATAATCTCACCCATACTGTCACCGATGTACGATCCGAAACAACTTATTGGCAATCCTCGTTCCGTACCGAAGTTTGTCCAAACAGGCGTTGCAAGCGAATAAAAACCTTCGCTCATATAGCCGTAAAATTTATCGGCAAAGCCGTCAATTTTCAAAAGGCGCTCGGCATGCTCGGCTATATCTCGTATCCTCTGCTCGGGTGTGCCGTCTTTTATGTATCCTCCCGCCAAAAATTTTCTACTGTATTCATTTAACCACTTCATATGCATGTATTTAATTGTCTATTAAAATAAGTCGTCTGCTGTGACACTCATGGCGCGTTTATGATAATTCACCGATCGTTTGAAAAAGAAATCGGTATGTTTGGTGCCGATTATTTCATCATCAAACCATCGTGTTTTTTCATATTCTCGTTCATCAACCGTAAATACATCCGACAATCCGACCGCGCGCAAATCTGTATTCAGCCTGTGTTTGAGAAACTCTTGTACGGTTTTGCGCGACAGAAAATCAAGATCTTTACCGTCAAACACCCAGTCAATAATGCCCTCCTCCGCTTGGTATGCTTCTTTACAAAACGCTTTCACCGACTGTTCATATTCCGCATCAAACCAGTCGGGGTTTTCTGTTTTTATGATATTTATCAATTCAATACCAAACAATCCGTGTATCTGCTCCTCTTTTGAAGTTGCTTCAACCGCGTTTGACATACCTTTCAGCGCATTTTGGTATTTGTTAAAAGACATAATGATTAAAAATTGTGAAAACAAAGACACATGCTCCACAAAAATAGAAAACAAAAGCAATGATCGGGAGAATGATTTGTTGTCATCGCGCAACAAATCGCATTTCGCTTCGTTGAGATAATTGACACGTTCATGCAAAACGGGTATATCGCGTATTGTTTCAAATTCGTTTTCCAAACCTAAAATTCGCAATAAATGCGCATATGCGTCCATATGGCGAACCTCGCTCTCAGCAAAGGTGTATCCGACCGCGCCAATCTCCGGCTTGGGCATTTTCTTGTAAATGTCTCCCCAAAACGCCTTCACCGAAACCTCTATCTGGGCTATCGCCATGGTAACGCGCTTTATCACCCCTCGTTCATAATCGGTAAGACGCGTTTTGAAATCTTGTATGTCCCCGGAAAAATTAAACTCCGTGTGCAACCAATATGAATGCCGTATAGCATCAACATATTCCAACAGTTCCGGATACTCATACGGGCGAAGGTGCAGACGCTTCTTAAAAATGCTTCTTGTTTCGTTGTTTTGAGCGGAAACTTGAGTATTATTGTGTGTCATACGCATAAAAAATTACTTGACATCTCCGTCAAGTACCCGCAACAAGGAGTAAGACACTCTCATGTAGACGGCTTGACGCGAGCCATATGCGGACCCAAAACGGGTGTATCACACGGGATCGGGCTTTAACCGTTGCGCGACAGCGGAGGAATTTCACCTCGCTTCACCGCGTGAACCGCCAACTTCTAATAATCACATCGTAAAGATGTGCCACTTTAATGGTAACATAAAACTCAACCGACGCATTGTGGAAAAAGTAATATTTATAAATTTTTAAATCCCGAAACGATGTTCAACACATGCCGTATAGTTTTAGGTTAATGCGAGATTATAACCGGAAAAAATGAGAAGATATTGTTATATGAGCTATTATTTATCCTTTGTGGTCTGCATATAAAAGATACTGAAAACGCAATGTATAGGAAATTATCCACATTATTATACATACTTTGTACTCAATCGTTTTCATGCGATTGAATCGCTTAATAATTTAACACTCTCATTCTAAAAACTAATAATACCCCTTGATATTGCGCAATCTAACAACCGGCAATGGCTTATACACCATGATTTTATTTTGTATGTTGAATTTTAATAACCAAACGATTGGTTGATATATCGGTGTCTTGATGCCCCCAACGTATTTTTGATCCATCTGGAAGATATAAAGTTGCCATATCATACATACCCGTATCCATGTACACTGCGTATTGCGCACCCAATTTCAACGCATAATTAATCATTCTATCAGTAGACATATCAACTTTGGAATTTAGTATACCAAAACGCCCGTCCGTCATGACAACAAATAAGCGTCTTGACGTGCCGCCATCGTATTCGCCTATAACATCAGCAACTCCATTATTTATAAGCAACATGTTTGTCAACGCAGACAGTTTATGTTTCTTCATAATGTTAAAAAACTCAACATAATCTTCATATTTATGTGTGATATCCAAAACTTTGGACTCATCTCCTTTAACCGGTATCCCCAACTTCTTGAAATCACCTATTGTAATATTCCTTTTATCCAACACAATTACTTTACCATCAGGAGATGCAACTACAATCCCGTGCTTGCTGTTGGAACGCATCAATCTGCTTACCACCTCTCCATTATGAACTCCTATATCCGTAAGTTTACGAGCGCCTACCGTAAAGCTAAGCGGTGCCGCAAACACAATGCTGTTTTTCAGAGTGTTCTCAATATGACTCATGTCAACTAGTCCATTCTTATTTGAAATCAATTGAACTCCTGCTTTACTCGGATCCGCAAGCAATAGTTCTACCTCGGCGGAATCTGCGCTACATTTATAACCTGGACACACATACTCAACAGACACTCCATCATGCACCGGTTTTTCAAACTTAACTTTAGAAACATGATCAATTCGCACACCGGGATTACTAAAATACTCCTGAAGTTTTTGCCCGCCACGCCGTAAAACATATTGAACCTTTCCGGAAAAGACCCTTGTAACCGCCTTTCTGACCAAACCGATATCCTTTTCCAGCTCAAAACCACAATTACGTAAATACGCATAAAGTTTTTCATTCTTCTTTAAATGGCCGAAAAACATTATCGCCCTCTCAACATTAAATTTGTTTTTCAACCATAATCGGGCATAATATACATTTTGG
>WFWP01000053.1 GCA_015491055.1 Patescibacteria group bacterium
CCGTTGTCGGAACCCGCGCCCGATGCGTCATCCTTACCGTCACCGAAACCGGTTGCTATAACGGTAACTTTTACAACACCTTTTTTCAAAGATTCATCATATATGGTTCCGAATATGATTTTGGCATCCGGGTCAGCAGCTTTTGTTATAACATCTGCGGCCTCTTGCACCTCATGCATACTCAAATCGTCCCTGCCCGATATTGAAAACAAAACACCGGTTGCGCCATTTATTGATACATCAAGCAACGGAGAATTTATCGCTCTTTGAGCCGCTTCAGACGCTCTGTTTTCCCCGCTTGCTTCTCCCATTCCCATCAACGCAGATCCGGCCGCCTCCATAACTGTGCGAATATCCGCAAAATCCACATTTATAATACCTTGTTTTGTAATTAAATCTGAAATTCCTTCAACGGCATGCTTTAACACATCATCACAAATTGCGAACGCATCTTTCATCGCAGTGTTTCTTTCCACGGTCTCAAGAATTTTGTCGTTATGTACTATGATTATCGCATCCACGGCATCTCGCAATTCACCCAATCCCGCCATGGCTATATCTCTTCTTTTATTTCCCTCAAAACTGAACGGCAATGTTACAACGGCAACGGTAAGCGCCCCCATGTCCCGCGCCGCTTTGGCTATCACCGGGGCCGAACCCGTGCCGGTTCCTCCTCCGAGACCGCAGGTTACGAAAACCATGTCCGACCCTTTCAAAGCGTTTTGTATTTCTTCCAGTTGCTCCTCCGCCGCGCGTCTTCCTATATCCTTGTTCATTCCGCTACCGAGACCTCTGGTTAACTCTTTTCCTATGTGTATTTTTTGTTTTGCGGGAGAGTGGTGCAGGTCCTGCGCATCGGTATTTACAACTATAAAATCAACCCCCTTCACCTTGCTATTAATCATGTGATTCACCGCATTACATCCCGACCCTCCCGTTCCTATAACCCGTATGCGAGCAAAACTTTCTATATCAGGTTTTATTTGCTTCATATGATTATTTAATTACATTTTCGAATAATTTGGTCACTCGCGTAATGATACCACAAAGATTTATTTACAACCATTTTTTATGTTTGAAAAACGCAAATACGCTTACAGACGCAATTATCATAAGCAATATAACAAGCCAAAAATCATATTTATGATTTATTAAAGGCATATACTTGGTATTCATCCCGAATATTGATGTTATTAACGCGGGTATCAATGTTACAAAAGCTATGATGGTAAACATCTGCATGATGGTGTTTTGCTTTACGGACAACAAAGAATCGTTTGTCGCCCTCAGTTCTTCTTGCAAAGCGGTTAACCTTATGACTCGCCGATTTAATTCATACAATTTGTTTTGCAATAAAATCATATTTCGTTTGAAATTCTTATCGTAAGCACGCATACTCCCGGAACTCAATGAGTCGATAACTTCTTTATGCGGTTCCAATGCCATTTGCATATCCAACAAGTTTTTGCCGCTTTTTGCCAATTCCACAACCATTTCCTTTTCCTTGCCCGAATATACAGACTCTTCAATATACTTGATATGAGATCTCAATATTATCAATTGATCTTCAATTTCAGAATATAAAGCTCCTACAACTTTGTAAAAAAGTTCCGCGGGTGCCAAATGCGAGTTAGGGTTATTATATATTTTCCGCAACTCATTGATAGTTTCCATATTTTGATAACGAACGGTAATAATAAAATCCGACCCTATCACAAAATCAACTTCCACATCTCCCGCAAAATGCAAAATTACATATATGTAATTGTCATACACACGAACCCCCGATAGTACACTTTTTGACAATAACTCGCTTACCGTAAACGAATCCAACCCGTATTGTTCCGCGATCCCCGAAAGCTCTTCGGAACTTGGAGATTTTAAATCAATCCAAACGGCACTGCCAGATTCAACTTTTTTAATCATATGAATTTATATTATCGCAATACACATTACGGTGATGAAGTTATGGTTGCCGGACTAGGACTCGAACCTAGATTAACGGGACCAGAACCCGCTGTCCTGCCATTAGACGATCCGGCAATAAAAAGAACAAATGTTGATAAAAGTTTAATTCATAGCCGCAACTTTGGCAACCATCATGGGGGAACAACCGTTCATTTGCCATATCATAATGATCATCACAAAACTTGCGACGATAATATAATCACACATGCGCTTATGGCAAAAATGACCGAATGCGCCAAAATACCACCATCACGCTTTAATCGCATTAATGTATACGGCAACAAATCCGCAAATATAATGTAAATAAGTACGCCAAGCGATAACGCGGACAATATTGAGGCATACTCTATCGCTTGACTTGACAACATGCCTGCAATAATACCCAAAATTAATGTTGACGATACCGCAAAATTTGCAATCAAGGCTTTACGAGTTGAGTATCCGGCTTCTTTCAAAATAAAAAATTCTGATGTTTCCTGCGTAAATTCATGAAGCAATATGCCGACAGTCAAAACAACTCCCGCTTGCGGATTTGACAAAAATGCGATAGACAACAAAATTCCGTCGGCAATATTATGCATTGAGTCACCCAATAAAATTCTCACGGGATTTATCATGGATGACGGATGGACTTTTTCATGATAATGATTTGATTGGCACTCATGTGTACCGAAACACTCTCCCGGATTTACACCGTGATGGTGATGCGCATCCGCAAAATAGATTCTTATCAATACCAACACAAAAATACATATCACGGCATATACCACCAAATCGGTTGACAAAATATTGCGGACCAAGTCCTCATTAAGAAGAATGTACAAATTTGCAACAAACACACCAAGAGCCGAAGTGGTAATAAACTTGAAGTGCCTATGAACAAAACCTCTCAACACTCCGTATGTAAACAATTTACCGATCAAGGAGAGCGACATAATTAAAAATCCCGCCAAAAAAATTTGAGCAATTAACATGATGGGGAGATAATATCAAAACACACCTGTTATGCAATTCACTCAAGTGTATTTGGGTTAAACCCTAATCCAAGAACAATGGAATAAACATAACGCAAGACCGGATAACTTTATTGAAGAGTCAAGATAAAATACCTTTTTGCGCTTAAAATTGTAAACAAATCAAAACTTCTTTCCTTCCTTAAACCCTTTATGTGCTTATTCGCAAGAGTTTAAAATAAGAAAAAGTTTTGAATTATTCATTCGCGTATAAGCTAAGATCAAGGAAAGATTAAGTCATCCGTCCTATAAAATGTTTCGGTTGACCCTTTGCGATGTTTTTATTGCGGGAATGAGAAAGAAAGCTTACGGGTTTGGGGTTTAAACTAAGATATTAACTTGTATAATGCTATTTTATGTATACAATAATCTTTACGTATTAAGGGGCGATTAGCTCAGTCGGTTAGAGCGCATCCTTGACGTGGATGAGGTCAGAGGTTCAAATCCTCTATCGCCCACCGTAATTTGACTTGTCGGCATTGTGTACTTGCCTTTGTGGCGCCAATTACGAAAACTCTCTAAAATCCACGCGCAAAAATGCATAAAAGCATAATGCAAACAACAGTCAACCGATTTACTGGCAAGGCGTAATGGCGCCCGATGATTTCAATCCGCTGCAATCAATACCGAACACGCTTAACACAAGAGACACTATGCCCCAAATAGATACCATTATAAACAGACCCAATATGCCGTACAGCATGTGCTTACTCCCCTTCACCCTCTTGGAAGAGTCATGTTGAAACGCCATAAATTCAACAAGACCCCACATGAAAACCAGCAAACCTAACGCGAACAGCAAAGAGGCCAAAGGTTGCAATACATAAGCGTTCAAAGCGTCTATGATATTTTGAGCGGCCTGAGTCATTAAACGGTCAACTATTTGTAATTAATATACAAGCCAAAAAGCATCAGAATACGCAGGCACAATTAAGAACTAAATCTGATTCTGATTTGACCCCCAATTATTATCCTGATTTCCCGGGCATCCACCTATACACGGTGATCTTAGCGTACTGTTTCTTTCCTGCAACCCGACGGTCTTACCTATAAACGCAACCAATCCCCCCAATGACGCCATGACAAACACCGCCAAAACGCCCATCATCATGATTTTCATTCCCTTGCTTTGATCCTCGGGAGAACCCCACAAGTATTTAACCAACCCGAAAAAGAATGCGGCAACGGCGAGAGACATTGTAATCGGTATCAAAGCGTCTACCCAATCTTTAAATTTACTCAAAAAACCACCGAAAGTACCCTGAGCGCCAAGACTGGTATTTTGCGCAAACACATACAACGGAAACAACGCAAACACAAACACACTAACCCAAACAAGATTCAATTTATCAATCAACTTCTTTATCATATTTTCAACTACACTTAAATTTTTATAATACAATTATATATTACAGTATATCATCTTTATCGGAAATTATAACAACGCTGTGGATAACAGTATGTCAAAGAAATTGCCGTTTCCAGTCAAGTTCACACCATAAATCGAAAGACTTGCAAGAATTAAACCACAAGCAACAAACGGCAAAAACAATTATCACCTACCAAGGTAAACACTAACATGTCTTATCTATACACGGAGCGTTCAGGCTGTTCTGACTGCTATTTCCGTCTAACCCGACGGTCTTACCTATAAACGCAACCAATCCCCCCAATGACGC
>WFWP01000054.1 GCA_015491055.1 Patescibacteria group bacterium
AACAACCAAAACACGCTTGGCTACTTTTTGCAATGCGCGCAAAATATCAAAACCTATACGATCGTACCCGAATAAAATCGCATCATATTTAGACCCTCCCGTATAACGATACTCGTCCACATGCTTGCCCGCCCTTTCAAAAATACTCAAATACGGCTCAAGAATCTTATAAATTTTCTCCGCATACAATATCAAATAAGTTGATCCTGCAATCGTAATCAATCCTATTACCGTAACCATTGCCAAAATTTCTTTGTCCAAATGCCCCATGGAAATTCCGAGTGACACAAATATGAGAGAAAACTCGCTGATTTGCGCAACGGTCAATCCCGCCAAAAAAGAATTTCTCTTGGTATAACCGAGCAATCCCATCAAAATCATGACTATTATCGGATTGCCCACCAAAATGAAAACCGAAAATACTATGATGGGAATTATTTGCTCTCTTAAATCCAAAAATTCCATTTGTGAACCCAACAAAATAAAAAACAAAATTATAAAAAAGTCCCTTAACGGACGCATCTTTGACGCTATTTCATATCTGTACGGCGACATTGCCAAAGTCACTCCCGCCAACAAAGCGCCTATTTCTATTGAAAAATCCAAAGCGTATGTCAAGGATGCCAAAACCATGCACCAAGCGATTGAGAACAACAAAAGAAACTCTTGCGATCTGGCGATCTTTGAAGTTATGACCGGTAAAATTCGATAACTTGCCCATAAAATCGCTCCCAAAACCGCAACACCTTTAAGCAAAAAACCGAATGCCAAAGACGAAATATTAAATCCATCCGACAAAGAAGCGGACACTATCAATACCAAAACAACAATCAAGTCTTGTATCAATAAAAAACCTATAGCTATTTTACCGTACAAAGTGTCAGTATCCCCTTTGTCCCCCAATAATTTCATAATTATGATAGTACTGCTGAATGTAAGCGCCACCGCCAAATACAAAGACACCATCGGAGAGAACCCCAATGCCATACCTATCAAAAAGCCGAACACGGAAGTGAAAACAACCTGTCCCAACCCGGTAATCACGGACACTTTGCCCACATCTTTAATCATTTGCGGATTCAGGCTTAATCCCACCGTAAATAATAACAAAGCTATTCCGATATGCGCGAAAACACCCATGGTCTCTGGAGAAGTAACCAAATTCAAGAAAGCGGGACCCACCAAAATGCCGGACAATATATATCCTATAACCAACGGTTGTTTCAAATAATGCAAAAGTCCGGACATCACAAGCGTGATGGCCATTATGATGCTGATTTCGGTAAAAATGCCCATAACAAGAAAGACAAAATTAATCGCGTGAAGATTCAAACACTATGCTATCTCCGTTCAACTTGGCAACTATGGTATCACCCTCTTTGAATTTATCTTCAATCAAAGCCATTGCGAGCTCATCAAGCAACTTGTTTTGTATGGCCCTTTTTAAGGGTCTTGCTCCATAAGCGGGATCGTAACCCTCTTTTGCAAGAAAATTCTTAACCTCATCTGAAATTTTAAGCGTTATGTTTTTCTCGGTTTTCAAATTGTTAACGATATTATCCAATTGTATTTGTACGATATCTTGCAACATACTCTCCGAAAGCGGGGAAAATATAACAATATCGTCAATTCTGTTGAGAAATTCCGGTCTGAAATGCATCCTGACCGCGTCCATAACTTTGGTCTCCGCATCTTTTTGCAGCTTATCACCCACCTCCGCAATCAAGAATTCGCTTCCTATATTGCTTGTCATAATAATGATCGTATTTGAGAAGTTTACAGTGCGCCCTTGATTATCCGTAAGGCGACCATCATCAAGCACTTGTAGCAACAAATTAAAAACATCGGGGTGCGCCTTCTCAACTTCATCAAACAAGACAACTGAATACGGCCTTCTCCGCACCGGTTCGGTAAGCTGACCGCCTTCTTCATGCCCTATATACCCCGGTGGGGCGCCTATCAATCTGGCAACGGAGTGTTTTTCCATATACTCACTCATATCTATTCTTATCATGGCATCTTTACTGTCAAACAATTCAAACGCCAATGCCCTCGCAAGTTCCGTTTTACCCACACCGGTAGGACCCAAAAACAAGAAAGAACCTATCGGTTTTTCATGACTTTTCAATCCTGCGCGACTCCTGCGAATTGCGCGCGCAACGGCGCTTACCGCTTTATCTTGTCCCACCACATGCTTTTTCAATTCCCGTTCCAAATGTAAAAGTTTGTCCGCTTCCGACTCAATTAACTTGCTGACAGGAACGCCGGTCCATCGCGCAACAACTTTCGCAATGTCCTCCTCAGTCACCTCTTCCCTTATCATTCTTTTATCTTCGGGTATCGCATCAAGCTCGGATTGAACTTCTTTCATTTCTTTCTCCAAACTCGGAATTTTTTGGTATTGTATTTCCGCAACCTTTTCATACATGGCCTCTCTTTGATATTGTTCCATCTCAGTACGAAGAAAATCTATCTTTTCGCTTAATTCTTTCAATTTTGCCATAGCCCTTTTCTCTTTCTCCCATTGCTCCATTTCTTCTTTATGTTCTTCTTTCAATTTTCCTATTCTTTCATCAAGAACTTTGAGTTTTTCTTTGTTCTTGTCTGTCTGTTTTTCTTTTTTCAAGGCCTCTCTTTCAACTTCAAGGCGCGCTATTTCCCTTTTTGCATTATCCAAATCCGCCGGCATACTTTCCGCTTCGGTTTTCAACACGCTTGTCGCTTCATCAACCAAGTCAATGGCTTTGTCGGGTAAGAAACGGTCCGTTATATACCTGTGTGACAATCGCGCGGCCGCAACCAACGCTTCATCGGAAATGCGAACACCGTGATGTACCTCATATTTCTCTTTTAACCCTCTCAAAATCGCAATCGTGTCCTCAACACTCGGCTCTCCCACATAAACCGGTTGAAATCTTCGTTCAAGCGCTTGATCTTTCTCCACGTACTGCCTGTATTCTTCAAGCGTTGTGGCGCCAATCATGTGCAACTGCCCTCTGGCGAGCATCGGTTTTAACATATTTGCCGCATCAACCGCGCCCTCGGCTTTTCCGGCGCCCATTATCGTGTGCATCTCATCTACGAACAAAATAACCTTACCTTCCGCTTTTGCGACTTCATCCAAAAGACCTTGCAATCTTTCCTCAAATTCCCCTCTGAATTTTGCCCCGGCAAGCAAATTTCCTATCTCAATACCCACAACTCGCTTGTCTTTTATACTGTCCGGTACGTCTCCGGCTATTATTCTTTGAGCAAGACCCTCCACAATCG
>WFWP01000055.1 GCA_015491055.1 Patescibacteria group bacterium
CACTATGCCTGTTCCGTCATTTGTATTTACAAAATCCGCATCATAAATTTTCCAACCGTTTTCTTTATTTTCCAAATCATCTTTGTTTTTGTAATAATCAAAAACCGGCTCATATTTTTTACCGACCAACTCCGACCCTGAAAATTCACTCTCAATTTCATATTGCTTGCCCGCAAATATATTGTCTACCAAATCTTTTGCCACAATGTATGTATCGCCTTCATACGCAACCTTCGCATATTTAATTTCAAGACCGACGGCAAGTGCAACATTTCCCGGAAGTGTCCACGGGGTTGTAGTCCACGCCAGCGCATACACATTCGGCTCTCCCGACAATGCAAACTTAACCGTAACAGACATATCCTTAATGGTCATATATCCATCTGCAACTTCACTTTGAGACAATGGCGTTTCGCACCTGGGACACACATGCATTGATTTGTACCCCTCATAAATCAATCCTTTTTCATATAATCGCTTGAATGCCCACCATTCGCTCTCCATATAATTCACATCCATCGTCGCATATGCATTATCCATATCAACCCAACGACCAATCCTCGCGATTACGTCCCTCCATTTATCCGTATACTCAAAAATTTTTTCACGACATTTATCATTAAATTCCTTTACACCCATTTTCTTTATGTCATTACTGCCGGATATTCCGAGTTCTTTTTCAATCATATTCTCAATAGGCAAACCATGGCAATCCCATCCCCATTGTCGTTTAACCCTGAAGCCCCGCATGGTCTTATACCTGGGTATGGCATCTTTTACAAAACTCTGCAACAAATGCCCATAATGAGGCAAGCCGGTAGCAAAAGGAGGGCCGTCATAAAAAGTGAATTCCTCGGGATTATCCTTTCCCGCGGGTCTATCCACACTCTCTTCAAAAATCTTCTCACGATTCCAAAAATCCAAAATTTCCTCTTCTCTTACCGCAATTTGTGTTTTTGAATTCTTTTCCTTATGATCCGTGCGATACTCGTCCATACGAGTGAAGTATACCATATCATTCTGCAAAAAGGTACATCGTCGTACCGATTCGCCGCACACCAAAATGACTCTTTGGTTTGCGCGCAAAGGCGCGATGTAAACAAATTAAAACTTTCACTTCCGTTTATTTAAGTGGACGAAAGAAAACCGCGCAACTTATCACCGACAAACAATTGCTTGTTTAAGCGAACCGATAAAGCCATATATCAAATATGTACTTTACACTTTGCGCGACAGAGCAACGGAAACAAGCGACGCAACCGTTATGTAAAATATATATTTTTCGTTCGATAAAATTCCCGCAATCGGATTACCGAACGAGTACAATACCGTAAAATCAACAATTGTAGCGGATATTACCAAAAGTAAACCCGTGGCGCCAAACGCGCCCATAAGCACTTTATGCATGTCATTATCATCGTCAAGACCGCTCGTGTCTCTCGCCAAAACCCATATTGACAACAATGTAATCACCGCAAATACCGCAGGATCGCTCCAAGAAATATCATAAGGTATCAAAGTATAAACAAACGCCGCAACAATCAGCGCCAAAGCGCATTCCGATATCGCCTTTGTCCCGCGAATAAAGCCGTACAATGCAAAAGCGGCGAACAATGCCATTATCACCATGTAATCGGGATATTGCACGGCTTGATTTATCAATTGTTCAGTCGTTGACCCCATAAACACAGAGTACCATAAATCATAAAAAATCAATAGGTACAACAGTAGATAACCTTACATACAATTTCCTTTAATCATTATTGTCACTTCCGCTTCTCAAATACTCTTTATACTCTCGTATATCTTTCAAATACTGATTCTCTCGCACAGCGCCTCCATTTATTCCCGCTTTTTTAGCTGTTTTATGCGCCACAGTGCGCGCTCTCCATTCAATCTTTTTTGCCATACCCGCCGTAAACTTTGCAACACAGTGAGTAATACCGTGATACGCCCGTTTAAACATTCGCGCAAGATAACTTACAGACCGTACATTTTCAAATTTGCCCTCCAATTCAACAATTTTACGATTAACATTGTCAACAAAGACTCCCCTGATAAAAACGGCCCCTTTGCGTAGTTCCATATATTTCAGCGCAAACAGTACCGCCATAGATAACAGTGACACAACAAAAACTGTAATTGCAAACATCATACGAAATTAAGTTTACCAAACTCGCATTATGCCGCAAAACGTTCCGCCCTCGTTATAACTATCCTCTCGCCAAACTTTTGAGTCGCTTCCATAATCAACTGACCAACGCTTTTGTCGCCGTCTTTGATAAAAGGTTGCTCGGTAAGAACCTTTTCTTTCAAATATGAATTCAATTTTCCTTCCAATATCTTATCTTGTATATCAACGGGTTTATCGGCAATCTCTTCTTTAAACACTTCTTTCGCCGCGGATATATCCTCTTCCTTAACATCATCCCTATTTATAAATTCGGGTGACATCGCCGCCACATGCATGGCTATGTCGTACGCAAGTTGTTTATATTCTTCATTTTTTGCCACGAAATCCGTCTCGCATGAAAGCACCACAACTCCGACAACATTTCCTCCCGGATGAGCATACACGCCAATCGTGCCCGCACCCAATTCTCTGTCACCTTTTTTATCCGCAACCTGAGCGCTTATCTTTCTTAACATAACCTTAGCTTTTTCCATGTCTCCCCCCGCCTCTTCAAGCGCTTTCTTGCATTGCATGATAGAGACACCGGTTTCCTGTCTTAACTTTTTAACATCTTCTGTTGAAACTTTTGAACTTGACATACCGCTCTTAATTAAATGAATTTGTTAATTAAACCACCAAATATAC
>WFWP01000056.1 GCA_015491055.1 Patescibacteria group bacterium
AATAGTGGAAGGTATAGGACCCAAAATTGAAGAATTATTAAAAGCTCACGGTATAAAAACATGGGACGATATAGCGTCCGCGGACACAAAGACACTAAAAGAAATCCTAACAAAAGGTGGTGAAAGGTTTCAAATGCACGACCCTTCAAGTTGGTCCGATCAAGCGGCGCTTGCGGTTGAAGGAAAATGGAAAGAACTTGAAGAATATCAAAATTTGCTTATCGGAGGAAGATTGAAGTAAATTGTAATCTTGTAAGGTACAAGACCATTATAACGAATATAAATTTTTATAAGTGGAACCAAAGGAAATCATAAAAACATACAAAAAAACAAATACGATAAACAAAACAGACCACCACGAGAGACCGCGTCTTGATCTTATTTTACGTATAAATTTGTCCCCCGTGGGTAGTACCATTTGTAATTTACTTAAATGATATAAATCAGTAAGACGAAACCGGAACGCCTATAACTTCCACATCTATATCACTTACCGCATTTATCCTCGTTAATGGAGCCTTGCCTGTTTTGAATATAACTTTGTATTCCCCCGCAGTGTTATATATGTGCGTTCGCTTTATTGAAATCGGCAAGGGCACACAATCATCGGATTTATTGGAATTATACGAAACAGGCAAGGATCCGTCTCCCCAATCCAGCAAGTATGAAGTGCATGTACTACCGGTTATGTTTAAATCCGCCGTCACGGTAAGAGGTGCAATGCCACGAGTAGGGTTCAATGAAAGAGTATATCTCTCCACTTGTACGCGTGACTGACCGCTTGTGTTTTTTGATGTGCCGGATAATCTGCCACCGATAAGACTTCCGCTTGGTCCTGTGTAGACCCCTCCGGGACAACCCGCCTGCATTGCGCGCAAGGTGGAAGGTCCCACTCGTCCGTACCCGGTTGTTTGAGGTGTGCCGTAATCTATTATACCGTTTTTCGCTTGCCATCTCTGAACCGCCTGTTCAGTGATTCTGCCGAAGTATCCGGTAATCAAATTTGGAGGATAAACGCCCTGTTGTGCAAGAAATTGCTGCAAAGTCTTTACACTTCCCCCACGCTGTCCCCTCTCCATCTGCAAATTTGTCTGCAAACATGCTTTACCTATATACGCACCCGGCATGGTTATCGGCGTGTCACTCTCACCCGGCACAACGGTACTGGGATCATCTCCGTATTTCAATAATTGCGCCCGTATACTCTCGGCCACCCTGGTTAATCGCGCTATTTCCGCACGAAGTTCTTCTGCGGTCATGCCGGTAAACGCATATGCGAAAGCGCCCGTAAATGCAAACGAAAATATAAACAATGAAAATGTATAAAATATCTTCCTCATAATCACTTTCACTTCAATTATCTCATAATATTAAAAACAGGCAATCCTATAATGCACATATCGCTTGTAACAAATACCATAATTGGAGACAATCACCTTTGCGATTAAAGAAGAAGAAGAAGAATGTTAAGTAAATTTGCAACTCAATAAACCTCGTAAATAAAGTTTGTACGATTTAAATATCCATGGCTCGCAATGCCAAAATACGCTCTTCAACCGGCGGATGTGTACTGAAAAGTTTGCGCATAAACTTACCGCTCTTTGAATTTGCCCCAAAAGGATTTGATATAAACATGTGAGCGGTTGCGGAATTTGCCCTCCTCATAGGAGCGGAATAAGAACTTATTTTTTCAAGCGCGCTCGCCAACCCTTCCGGATACCTTGTCAACAAAGCGCCCGTGGCATCTGCCAAAAATTCTCGTTTTCTTGAAACCGCCATTTGCATCAATTGAGCTACCAACGGTCCCAAAAACATGACAATGATTCCTACCACAATTGCTATCGGATGTGTTCCGTTACTCTCTCTATCAGAACCACTCAAACCGCCAAACATCGCCATCCTGCCCAACATATCAGCCAATATGGCAACAAACCCAACCAAAACCGTCGCCACACTCATAACCAATATATCCCTGTTGCCTATATGCGCAAGTTCATGCGCTATTACCCCCTCCAATTCCGTTTTGTCAAGTCTCTCCATCAAACCGGTTGTGACTGCCACAGCCGCATTATATTTATTCCTACCGGTAGCGAAAGCATTAGGTGCGGGATCATGAATTATATGTAATTTCGGCATAGGCAAACCGGCGGTTATTGAAAGATTTTCCACCAAATTCCATAAATCCGGATTGTCTTCTTTTGAGATGGGGATAGCGCCGGCGGACTTAATGGCGATTTTATCGGAAAACCAAAACGAACCTATGTTCATTATCAAACTTATTGCAACCGCAACATATAAAATATATACATTGCCGAAGTATTGACTCGCAATATACCCCATGCCAATAACGACACTGAAAAAAACAATCATTATCATCCATGTTTTTCTTATATTCTTGGATTGTTGCGTATATATTGTGGCCATAAACTCGCTATTTGCTCTTATGTTATCATTTTAAATATTGCAATCAACGCTATAATCGACCATATTAGATTAATAACTCCGGGCTGATACGCTTTTTTCTTAAAAGATATATACATTATGCTCACGGCCCCCGTAACATTAAGCAATTGGTACAATAAACTGCCGGAATCAACGAACTCAAAACTAACCAACGCGTAAGCGCCGACTATCGCCGCGGCTCCATACCAACCGACAATCTCACCGAACAGACCGTTTCTCATATACTCAATTAAAAGCAACCTTGATCGGCTCTCTCGCCTCTTGTTCGTCATCGGATAATTCAAAAAATTCTCTGTTCCTGAAACCAAACAACTTTGCCACGATATTTGTGGGCACTTGCTCAATTTTGGTGTTAAAATCTCTAACGGTGCCGTTATAAAATCTGCGCGCCGCTTGGATTTTGTTCTCGGTATCCGCCAATTCCCTCTGCAACTCCATAAAATTCTCATTGGCTTTCAAATCGGGATAATTCTCCGAAAGAGCGAAAATGCTTTTTAAGGCGTCGGTAAGCATATTTTCGTTCTCCGCTCTGTCTGCTATGGAACCGCCTTGCATGGCAACAGCCCTCATTTCCGTAACCTTCTGCAAAACATCTTTTTCATGAGCCATGTACCCCTTAACGGTATCTATCAAATTAGGTATCAGATCATAACGACGCTTCAATTGCACATCAATATCCGCCCAAGCTTCCTTGCAACGATTGCGATGCAAAACCAATGAGTTGAATGTAAACACGAACCAACCTACCAATACAACGACTATCCCCAAAATAATATAAGATGCGGTCATACAAATATTAAATTAAATTTAA
>WFWP01000057.1 GCA_015491055.1 Patescibacteria group bacterium
GAAAAAGGTTGAGGGTGACCAAAAACGGCAAGATATTGTCGCGAAAGATAGGTCAATGTCACTTTAATTCAAAAGTGAGCGGCACAAGAAGATTGGCAAAAAGAAAATTGCGCAGAATAAACCTTTCTCAAAGAATCAAGCGCAGATTTTTAGCGGGAGTGTAGTGGCGTTCATCATATTTCCCATCAAATGGGTATTGAGTGTAATTGTAATTAATTGGTAAATGCTAAAAATATGGTCAGAGTAAAGAGAGGAAAAATCGCAAATAAAAGAAGAAGAAATGTACTTAAACAAGTTAAGGGGTACAGGTTTAGCAGGCGAAATAAAGAACGAGAAGCCAAGGTTGCCATAGCGCATGCGGGCAATCACGCATTTGCGCACAGGAGGAAAAAGAAAAATGATTTCAGAAGATTATTCACAATTAAAATAAACGCGGCTTTGCGTTCAATGGGATACACATATTCAAGATTCATACATAAATTGCAAGACAAAAACGTAAAGTTGAACCGCAAGGTACTTTCTCAAATGGCGCAAGAAAATCCGGAAACATTTAAAAGGTTGGTGAACGAAATAGCCGAGTCGTAACGCTCGGTTATTTTACCGTTTATTTGTTTATTTAGCACACATTATAAGATAACACTGGAACCAAATATGAAAATTACATTCGTACAAGCCGGGGGTACCATAGACAAAGATTATCCTCAAGGAGAAAATCATCACGGATACGAGTTTAAAATAGGAGAGCCTGCGTTCAAATTTGTAATAGAAAAATTAAGACGAACGGGATTGATATTTGATACGGACTTTGTGTTTTGTAAAAAGAAAGACAGTTTGGATTTGACCGACCAAGACAGGGATGACATAAAAAAATGCGTCGAAGACATTGATAATGATAAAATAATCATAACACATGGTACCGATACGATAATGCTAACCGCGAGTGTGCTTGATAAAATACGGGACAAAGTAATCGTGCTAACAGGCGCTTCATTGCCGGAAAAATTTACAATGTCCGATGCCGACTTCAATATAGGAATGTCATGCGCGGCGGTTCAATTATTGCCAAACGGTGTCTATATAGCCCTTGACGGACATGTGCAACCATGGAGGAAATTTACCCATTTGAATATAGGAAAAGGTCACAACAATTTCATACACGGACATGAGGTTGATTGATACTTTACGCCAAATCACACATAATCGTCGATATCGTACGGTTTTCAAAAATCAATCTCAAAAGTATCCATACGATTAGGTACTATCGCATCAATGTCAAAATTGTCTCGCAATCTTTGCGCCATATGCAAAGATGCGCTCGGTTCCCCCATGGTGACGAATACTTTTTCCAAACTATTTGAGGTATCTTCCACCATTTTCACCAAATTGTCTCCATCTTTATGCGCGGAAAAACCTCTTATGGTTGACACTTTTGCCTTCACGTGCACTTTCTCATATATAACACCGCCCTTGCCATCAAGTGTAGGTATAAATACCTCCTTGTTACCATCTTGTATTTGTCTGCCCAATGTGCCCACGGCCTGATATCCTACAAACAATATTTCATTATTTTTATCGCCGAGGAAAGTTTTTTCATGCATAAGTATCCTGCCTCCCGCACTCATTCCCGAACCTGCAATTATAATCTTGGCGCCACCGATTTTTGGTATTAAATCCGACTCTGATTTGTCACACACCTCCACAAAATTTGGAAAAGAAAATATGTCATCACCTTCATTTATCTCTTTTTTTACCCTGTCGTTAAATAAATGAGTATTGTCTCTGTAAACCTCCATAACCTTTAAAGCCAAAGGAGAATCTAAAAATACGGGCACCTGCGGCACCTTGCCGCTTTCTACAAGCTTGTTTAATTCGTAAATTATAATTTGAGTTCTCTGTATTGAAAACGCGGGTATCAATAACGTTCCGCCCTTTTTCACCGCCCTAAAAACACTTTTCGCCAACTTGTTCACACGATCGGATTTGTCTTCATGATTTCTGTTCCCATACACACTTTCCATGATCAAAAAATTTACATCAACAAGCTTGTCAGTATCTCTCAACAAAGGCGCCGGACTGTTTCCCACATCTCCGGTAAATACAATTTTTCTATCTCTTCCGTCTCTTATTTTTTTCAACTCAATCATTGCGGAACCCAATATATGCCCGGCATCCAAAAAATTCACAACCGTATCCCCCAATGTAAACGGTTCATAATAATCCTTGGTCTGCCATAAAGACAACGCCTTTTCAGCATCTGCATCATTATACAAAGCATCATATCCGTACAAATTTTCGTTTACACCCATAATTTTCAAAGCGTCTTCAAACATTATTGCAGACAATCTTTTTGTTGCATCAGTGGAATATATCACACCTCTAAACCCATCTCGCACCAATTTAGGAACTCTGCCCGAGTGATCAGCATGGGCATGAGTAACAATAACAATGTCTATATCCGAAGGGTCATAATCAAATTTCATATTGAATTCCCGAGCTCCTCTTTCTTGCAAAATACCGCAATCTATCAAAATCTTTTGCGTTCTTCCGCTTTCGTTTATTTCCAACAAAAAATTCGCTCCTGTTACCGTCCCCGCTCCACCATAAAATGTAATCCTTGAACTTGTCATTGGTTATATATGTTAACATATATACACTGATAAGAAATCATTGATGGCGATAACTTATTGGGCAAATACGCGTACGGTTCGCAATTAAGATAAATACAACATGTTAAAAAATATTATGTGTATTTGAAAATCAAATCTCATGCACATCACAATCTA